>DATING010000366.1:0-6222 GCA_035474555.1 Longimicrobium sp.
CCGCCCTGGCACGATGTCCGGCGCCGACCGAAGGATCTGTCTCGCCCTTCGCCACGACCGCCGCGACGCTGCCGAGAACCATCCGTGCAGCGTGGCCGAAGCGTGTGCCTGCCGATGCACGTCGATCCGTCGCGGGCGGGGACCGGCGCGGGTACGGCCGTCAGGGCACGGGACGGTAGATCCTTCGGTCGGCGCCAGGGATCCAGTGGCCGGATGGCACCGGCGGCGCCGCCCACAGGAAAGCAATCGAGGGGAAGCGATCCTGTGAAACGGCCGTAAACCGTCAGTCGGCGGACGCCTCGTCGCGCGCTTTTTCGGCCAGGCGCTCGCGGATGCGCGCGGCGACGACGTCGATGCCCGCACGGTTCTGTCCGCCGCGCGGGATGATGACGTCGGCCCAGCGCTTGGTGGGCTCCACGAACTCGAAGTGCATGGGGCGCACGGTGGTCAGGTACTGCTCGATCACCGAGTCCATCGTGCGGCCGCGCTCCTCGATGTCGCGGCGAAGGCGGCGGATGAAGCGCACGTCCGCGTCCGTATCCACGAAGATGCGCAGGTCGAACATCTCGCGCAGCCGCGGCTCGGCGAAGAGGAGGATGCCGTCCACCAGGATGACGTCGCGCGGCTGCACCCGCACCGAATCCGCCGCCCGGGTGTGGTGGGCGAAGTCGTAGACCGGCTTGTGGATGGGGCGTCCGGCGATCAGCTCGTCCAGGTGATGCACGAGCAGGTCGTTGTCCAGCGAGTCCGGGTGGTCGAAGTTGATGGCCGCGCGCTCCTCCAGCGACAGGTGCTGCAGGTCCTTGTAGTACGCGTCGTAGTCGATGAAGACGGCGCTGTCCAGGTGCAGCGAGTCGTAGATGCGCCGCGCCACCGTCGTCTTGCCCGACCCCGTGCCCCCCGCGATCCCGATCAGGAACGGCTTCATCCCCTGCCCTTTTGATGCGTGTTCCGCGCGGCCCTCGCCCACACCGCTCCGGCTGACATGGGGATAGCCGCCCGGCGCCCGTCTGGCAAGGCGTGAGGACCGCAGGACGCTGGCATCCGCATCGCGCGGGCATCGAAGAAAAAGAAACACGCGGGGGACGCGGAGGTCAAAAGAGAGGACGCGGAGGATTTCCGTTCTCGGCGTCCTCTCCGTTCGTCCTCCGCGTCCTCCGCGTGATTGTTCCTGCCCGTCCCTCGCTCGAAGCACGAGAGCCCGCCGGAAGACCGGCGGGCTCTCGTTACTTTCGCACTCCCGCACTTTCGCACTGCCGTCCCTACAGCTCCGAGCCGCAGATCTCGCAGTACCAGGAATGCGGCTCGTTGATGGCGCCGCACTCCTTGCACAGCAGCGGCTCCGCGCGGGACCCCGCCGCGGCCGCGGGGGTCGCGGGGGGCGTGCCGCCGGCCGGCTGCGCGGGCGGCGGCGTGCGCGATCCCCCGCCGGAAGACGGCGAGCTGCCGATGGCGCGGTCCAGCTCCTCCAGGAACGCCAGGTCGTCCGCCCCCAGGTCCGACGAGGCCGGCGGCGTGGCGGCCCCCCCGCGCGTGGACTGCTCGATCTCGCGGAGAAAGTCCAGCCCCGCGTCCGGCGCGGGCGGCGTCCACCCGCGGGCCGCCTCGTCGATCCCCTCCAGCCAGGGCAGGTCCTCTTCCGCGTCGTTCACCTTGGGCTCCGCCGCGAACTCGCCCCCGAACGGGTCCCACTCATCCACCGAGGCCGCCTCCGCCTCCGCGCGCGCATTCGCCCGCGGCTCCTCCACCGTGGCGTCCGCGTCGCGCACGGGCAGCTCGTGCGCGGGCTCGTCCGGCAGCTCCGGCTCGAACTCCTCCGCCTCGGCGAACATGGAGGACTGCGGCTCCGGCTGCTGCCGCGGCTCGGGGGCGGCCGGCGCGCTGAATCCTCCGAAGGCCGGCGCGGGCTCGTCCGACGCGGGCGCGGCGGGCTCGTCGTCGCTGGGCAGCGGCGGCGGCGCGTCGTACGCCGGCGTGTCCGGGAACGCGTCGAACGTGGACGCCTCCGGCACCGCCTCGAACGCCGACGCCTCCGGGGCCGCGACGATGCCCGTACCCTCGGCGACGGACGGCTCGGCGCCCTGCGGATCCGCCGACCCCTGCACGGCCGCGTCCGCGCCGGCGATGTCCGTGGCCAGCTGCTGCAGGTGGTCCACCTCGGCGCGGGCGCGGGCCACGGCGTCGTCCGCGTCACCGACGCGGCGCTCGAGGTCCGGGCGCGCCTCGTCCCACGCCGCCTGGTCCAGCTCGCCGATCAGGTGGCGCAGGCTCAGCTCGTCCAGCTCGTCGGCGGCGCGGCCGCGAAGGGCCTCCGCCTCCGCCAGCGCGGCGCGAAAGCGGGCCAGGTCCGCCTCGATCTCGCCGCGGTGCGCGGCCAGGTCCTCGTTCACGCGGCGCAGGCGGTCCACGTAGTCCGCGCGCACGCGCTCGGCCACGCGGCTGCTGGCCTGCGGACCCACCTCGTCCAGCCGGGCGATCCAGCCGGTGAGCTGCTCGCGCAGGCGGATCAGATCGGGAACGGTGGCGCCGGCCGGATTGGAATCGCTCATTGGGCGTCTGTCTGCGGGCGATCGCGGCTCCTCAGCCGCGGAACATGTCGATCAGCACCTCGACCACCTCTTCCGCGGGCACCGGCTCCACGGCGGCCGCGGCGGGGAACTGCGGCGGACGGTACAGGGCGCGGTCCAGGTGGCGGTCGAACCCCGACCAGCCGCCCGGCGCCAGCCCTCCCACCGTCCGCATGCCGGGGTTCATCTTGGCATCCAGCTCGTCGGCCGTGTGCAGGATGAGCGCCTCCAGCGTCATGGGCACCTTGGGGCTGGCCCACTCCAGCCGCCCCTGGTGGCTCGCGATCAGGTGCTGCAGGTGCAGGATGCGGTCCGGGCGAAAGCCAGGGATGGCCTCGGCCTCGCGCGTCACCATCTGCAGCCCCAGCAGGATGTGCCCCAGCAGCTGCCCCTCGTCCGTGTAGCTGAACGAGCGGCGCGCCGCCAGCTCCTTGACCTTGCCGATGTCGTGCAGCAGCGCCGCCGCCACCAGCAGGTCGCGGTCCAGCTCCGCCCCCTGCTCGCGGTAGTGCGCGTACAGCCGGTCGCACGCGCGCGCCACGGACAGCGAGTGCTCCAGCAGCCCGCCCAGATACGCGTGGTGGTTCTTCTTCGCCGCCGGGTGGATGCGGAACTGCTTGCCCAGCTGCGTCCCCTTCCCCACGCACCGCACCAGCAGCGTGCGCAGGGGCAGGTCCGTCACCGTCGCGACCAGCGCGTCCAGCTCGCGGCACATCTGCTGCCGGTCGCGGGGCGACGCGGGAAGGAACAGCTCCAGGTCGTCGTCGCCCACCTCGACGGGCTGCAGCACGGTGATGGTCAGCTGCAGCTTGTCCTGGTACGATCCCACCCGCGCGCGCACGCCGACGACGTCGTCCGGGGCCACCAGCTCGTCCAGGCGGTCGGCGTCGTCCCACACCTTGGCCTCGATGGTCCCCGAGCGGTCGCTCAGCGTCAGCGTCAGGAACGGCTTGCCGGCCTTGGTCTCCCGCTTGGATTTCTCGACGACCATGTAGCACGCCAGCACCTCGCGCCCGTCGTCGCGCAGGTCGGCGACCAGGGGCCAGGTGGGGGCGCCGCAGAACGTGCGCGGGTCCGTGCGCGGCACGGCGGTACGATACGGGACCAGCTCCCTCACGGCATCTCCTTCAAATCCAAAGCCCTTCAGCCCTGCCAGACGGTCACCCCGCCCACGAGGGTGCGCACGGCTCGGCACCGCAGCTGCCGCCCAGTGAACGGCGTGTTGCGGCTCAGCGACACGAACGTCTTCGGGTCCACCGTCCACTCCAGGCGCGGGTCGAGGATCGTCACGTCCGCCCATCGTCCCTCCGCCAGCGAGCCGATCCGGTCGTCCAGCCCCATGGAGCGGGCCGGCGCGCAGCTCATCCGCTCCACCATCGTCGACAGGTCCAGCAGCCCGGTCGCCACCAGCTCCGTGTAGGCCAGGCCCAGCGCCGTCTCCAGCCCGACGATGCCGTTGGGCGCGTCCTCGAAGGCCTGCTCCTTCTCGTCGTAGTGGTGCGGCGCGTGGTCCGTGGCGATCACGTCCAGCGTGCCGTCGCTCACCCCCTGCCGCACGGCGTCGCGGTCCGCCTCCGACCGGAGCGGCGGGTTCATCTTGGCGTCCGTGCGGTACGCCTCGACGGCGGCGTCCGTCAGCGTAAAGTGGTGGGGCGTGCCCTCCGCCGTCACCCGTACGCCGCGCGCCTTGGCCTCGCGGATGAGCTGCACCCCGCGCCGGGTGGATACGTGCTGCACGTGCAGGCGGCCGCCCGTGAGCTCCGCCAGCATCAGGTCGCGGGCGATCATCACGTCCTCGGCCTCATTGGGGATGCCCGTGAGCCCCAGGCGCGTGGCGATGATCCCCTCGCTCATGCTGCCGCCGCGGCTCAGCGTGAGCTCCTCCTCGTGCACGGCCACGGGGATGTCGAACGCCAGCGCGTACTCCAGCGCCATCCGCAGCATTCCCGCGCCGCTCACGGGGCGCCCGTCGTCCGTCACGGCCACGGCACCCGCGTCCACCAGCTCGCCGAACTCCGTCAACTGCTCGCCCGCCTGCCCCACGGTGATGCACCCCGTGGGAAACACGCGCGCGGCGCCCGCCCGCAGCCCCGCCGCCTTCACGAAGCCCACCGTGGCCGGGCTGTCGATGGGCGGGTCCGTGTTGGGCATGGCCACCACCGAGGTGAATCCGCCCGCCGCCGCCGCCCGCGCGCCGCTGCGGATGGTCTCCTTGTGCTCCTGCCCCGGCTCGCGCAGGTGCACGTGCACGTCGATGAGCCCGGGAACCACCACGAGCCCCGACGCGTCGATGGGCTCGGCGGATTCCGGCGCGTCCAACCGCTCGCCCACGCGGGCCACCACGCCGTCCGCCAGGAGCACGTCCAGCACGGCATCCATCTTCAGCGACGGATCGACCACGCGCCCGCCGCGGATGATCACCGGCCTCATGCCCCACCCGCCCGGTTGCTGTCGTGTCGTTGTCCGCGGAGGCGGACAGCGTGCCGTTGTAGCCGCGACTTCAGTCGCTCCTGCCCATTCCGGGACGAGGATCCCGGTCCGCTCCGCTCCTGTCCCGATCCCCGGGATCCGATGATCACCGCCCTCATGCCCCGCCTCCCTTGGCCGCCTCGGCCATCTCCGGCGCGCCGCCGGCGAGCAGGTAAAGGACGGCCATGCGCACGGCCACGCCGTTGGTGACCTGCTGCAGGATGACGGAATGCGGTCCGTCGGCCACGTCGCTGTCGATCTCCACGCCGCGGTTCATGGGGCCGGGGTGCAGGATGAGAAGGTCGCGCGGCGCCGCTTCCACCCGCTCGCGCGTAACGCCGAAGACGCGGTTGTACTCGCGCAGGCTGGGGATGAAGCCGCCCTTCATCCGCTCCAGCTGCAGACGAAGCACGTTGAGCACGTCCGCCCACTCGATCGCCTCTTCGATGCGGCGAAACACGGTGACGCCCAGCTCCTCCACGCACGGGGGGAGCAGCGTGCGGGGCCCGCACACGGCCACCTCCGCCCCCATCGTCTTGAGGCCGTGGATGTTGCTGCGCGCCACGCGCGAGTGCAGCACGTCGCCGCAGATGCACACCTTGAGGCCCTGCAGGGGCCCGCGGTGGTCGCGGATGGTCATCAGGTCCAGCAGCCCCTGCGTGGGGTGCTCGTGCTTGCCGTCGCCCGCGTTGATGACGTTGCTCTCGATGCGCTCGGCCAGGAAGCGCGCGCTGCCGGACGCCGGGTGGCGGATGACCACCATGTCGATGCGCATGGCCTCCAGGTTGCGCGCCGTGTCCACGAGCGTCTCGCCCTTGGCCACCGACGAGCCCGCCGTGGAGATGTTCACCGTGTCCGCGCTCAGCCGCTTCTCCGCGAACTCGAAGCTCACCCGGGTGCGCGTGCTGTTCTCGAAGAACGCGTTGACGATGGTCTTGGTTCGCAGCACGGGCACCTTCTTCACCGGCCGCTCCGAGATCTCCTTGAAGACCTCGGCCGTGTCCAGGATCGCCGTGATCTGCTCCCGCGTAAGCCCTTCCAGCCCCAGCAGGTCCTTCCCCAGCGCGGGGTTCACCAGCTCCTGCGCCATCAGCCGCCCGCCTCCACCAGGTCCACCCCCAGGCTTCCGTCGATCTCCGGGACCATCACCTCCACCCGCCCCCCCTCGGGCACCTCCACCCGCTCA
>DATING010000367.1:0-7227 GCA_035474555.1 Longimicrobium sp.
GCGGATCCCGCCCTGCCTCGGTTCTCCGAACCGTCCTCCGCGCGCCCCGGGGGGCGTGGCGGAGGACGGACACATCTACCGCTGCCGCGCGAACTGCCGGGCCCAGTAGCTGATGATCATGTCCGCCCCGGCGCGCTTGATGGAGGTCAGCGCCTCCACGTGCGCCCGCGGCCCGTCGATCCACCCGTTGGCGGCGGCCGCCTCGATCATGGCGTACTCGCCGCTCACGTGGTACGCGCAGACGGGGTAGCCCGTTTCTTCCTTGACCCGGTGGATGACGTCCAGGTACGCCAGCGCGGGCTTCACCATCACGGCGTCCGCGCCCTCCTCCACGTCCTGCCGCGCCTCGCGCAGGGCCTCGCGCACGTTGGCGGGGTCCATCTGCGCCGTCCGCCGGTCGCCAAAGGAGGGAACCGACTCCGCCGCGTCGCGAAAGGGCCCGTAGAACGCCGACGCGTACTTTACCGCGTACGACAGCAGCAGCGTCTGCGAAAAGCCGGCGTCGTCCAGGGCGGCGCGGATGGCGCCCACCCGGCCGTCCATCATGTCGGACGGCGCCACCACGTCCGCGCCGGCGGCGGCGTGCGTCACGGCCATGCGGGCCAGCAGGGGCACCGTGCTGTCGTTGTCCACGTCGCCGCCGCGGATGAGCCCGCAGTGCCCGTGGCTGGTGTACTCGCACAGGCACACGTCCGTAATGACCACCAGCTCCGGCAGCTCCGCCTTGAGCCGGCGCACGGCGCGCTGCACCACGCCGTTCTCGTCGTATCCCGACGTGCCTTCCGCGTCCTTGTGCGCCGGGATGCCGAACAGCAGCACCCCGCCGATCCCCAGCCGCGCGGCCTCCGTGGCATCGCGCAGCAGCTCGTCCTCGGAGGTCTGCTCCACGCCGGGCATGGAGCCGATGGCCCGCCGGACCCCCGTGCCCTCCACCACGAACAGGGGCAGCACCAGGTCCGACGGGTGGACCACGGTTTCCCGCACCAGGGAGCGGATGGGCTCCGTGCGCCGCAGACGGCGCGGGCGGTAGGCCGGAAACTTCGGCATCTCGGGAAACCCGCTTTCTATGCTCAGCCGCGCGGGGCGGCGTCACGGTCCGGTACGGTGCGCCCCCGCAGCGTCCCAAGGGCGATACAACGTGCAAACACCAGTTTGCAGGACAGATCGTTTTCCGGCACCTTTCGGCGGCATGGACGCGCCTCGTGCGCCGGGGGACGGCCCGTGCCCCCGCAAAGTACACGTGGAGCGGCCAGATCCCTACGTTTTTCGCTGCACGCGCAACCCGCGGAGCGCCGCACGGGGCTCCCCGGCACGCACGGCGGCCGGCTCAGAAGAAGACGGAGACGGCCGCGTCCAGGGCGTGCTCGCGCCAGTCGTCGCCGGCCTCGCGGCGGGCGGCGGCGCGGATCTCGGCGTGCGGGCGAAAGCGGTACGCCGCCTCGGCCTGAAAGCCGGTGCCGCGGCCCACGCGCGCCGGGGCGTACAGGTTGCCGCCGCCGAACACCGGCAGGCTCTCGTCCGAGTAGTGGCGGACGAAGCCGCGCAGGTGCATCCGCAGCCGCGCGTCCATCAGCTCCGCGCGGGCGTACCCCGCCGCCTCCCACCCCTCGCCGCCCAGCGGGTGCCCCAGCGGCCGCGTGCCGCGGGCCCAGTTGCCCAGGTGCGTGGCGTTGAAGTACCAGGGCCCGTGCCCGCAGCACATGGGCTTGAACCGCGCGTACTCCGCGCCGGCCGACACCTCCGGCAGCCCGGGAAGCGCGGGAAGCTGGATCCCCGCGACCTGCGCCGGCACCTCGTGCAGGGCGCCGGCCCCGTCGTCCGCACCCCACTCCAGGTACGCCGTGGCGGGGAGCAGGGCGTCCGTGGGGAGCCGCCAGCGGGCCTCCAGCCCCAGCACCTGGTTCTCGAAGCTGGTGCCGCGGATGACGCCCACGAACATCCCCGCCAGCCGCTCCGCCGTCACCCCCGTCTCGCCGCCGAAGATGGACGCGCGGTTCACGGCAAAGGTCAGCCGGCGGTGCGGCTGAAAGGCCAGGCGCGCGCCCCACAGCCAGGGCTCGTCCAGGTGGCGGCGGCCGCCCAGCGGGGTCATGAACGTGTGCAGCGTCACCCCGCCGAACACGCGCAGCACGCTGGGCAGGCGCACGGGGCGCAGCGTCTGCGCCTCCACGCGGGGCACCACCGTCTCGGACAGGACGATGCTTCCGCCCTCGCCCCACCCGTACGCCACCGGCTGCTTGCCCACGGACAGGGCCACGGGTCCGGCGGTGACCGCCGCCTCCCAGCGCGCCACGTCCACCCCGCGCTCGTCCCAGCGGCCCAGCACCCAGGCCGCCGTGCGCCGCCCGTCCCCCGTCCCCAGGGCCAGGTCCAGCCGCGGCGTGGAGATGGCCGGCACGGGCTCCGGGTCCTTCCGCACCCCCACGAAGTAGCCGATGGCGGGCGACAGGCGCCCCTCCTCGTTCGCGAAGCCGGCGGCGGCATGGCCGCTCAGCGGCACCACCAGGGCGTCGCCGCCCGCGTCCTCGCCGTACTCCGGGAACTCCTCGCGAAAGCGCGCCAGCCACCCCGCCGACACCCGGCCGATCCCCGGCCGCTCGGCTCCCAACGCCGCCGCGTGCTCCAGCACGGCGAACACGACGGCCCGCGGCACGGCACGCTGCGCGGGGAGGTAGTTGTCCGCGAGTCCCAGGGCCTCGGCCCGGGCGGCGGCGCGCACGGCCCAGTGGTCCGGCGGCAGCAGCGGCGAGGCGGGCGCGTCCCCCAGCCAGCCGCGCCGGGCCGGGACGGCCGCCATCGACGACATCGACGCGGCGCCGCCGTCCTCCGGCAGCATCACCGTGTCCACGGCGACGGTCGTGTCCGTCTGCCCGTGGAGCGGCATCGATCCCCATCCCAGGAAGCACGCCAGGAGCGCCCCCGCGGCCGTCCGCACCGGCATCCGCCGTCCCACCGCTCCGTCCCTCATCCGCCCGCCGCGTAGAAGTCCTGCAGGGCCCGCACGAGCCCCGGGATGGTGTACTCGGCCGCTTCCAGGTCCACCGCCAGCCCCAGCTCGCGCGCCGTTCCGCTGGTGACGGGGCCGATGGAGGCCACCTTGGCGCCGCCCACCTCCGCCCCCACCAGGTCCACGAAGTTGCGCACCGTGGAGCTGGCGGTGAACGTCACCGCGTCCACGTCGCCGCGGTCGATGAGGCCGCGCACGCGCCCGGCATCCGTCCCGTCCTGCACGGTCGTGTAGGCCACCACCTCCACCACCTCCGCGCCCCGCGCCCGCAGCCCGTCCGGCAGCACGGCGCGGGCGATCTCCGCGCGGGGAAGGAGGATGCGCCGCCCCCGCAGCTCGTCCGCGGCGTCCAGCGCCTGCAACGCCGCCTCGCCCACGAACTCGTCCGGCACCACGTCCGGGACGATGCCGCGCCGCGCGAGCTCCGCCGCGGTGGATGGTCCGATCGCACACACCCTGACGCCGCCGAGGGCACGCGCGTCACCCCCCTGCTCCACCAGCGCGTTCCAGAAGTGCTCCACCCCGTTCGCGCTGGTGAAGACGATCCAGTCGAACGACCCCGCCTCCGCCGCGGCCGCGCGCAGCGGCGCCCCGTCCGCGGGGGGGGCAATGCGGATGGTGGGGAACTGGATCACCTCCGCCCCCAGCGTCTCCAGCGCCTGCGACAGGTCGCTGGCCTGTGCCCGCGCCCGCGTGACGACGATGCGGCGGCCGGAAAGCGGCCGGCGGTCCCACCACCCCAGCGGCTCGCGGAGGGACACCACCTCGCCCACGACGATCAGCGACGGCGCGCCGATCCCCGCCTCCCTGGCAATGGCCGGCAGCGTCTCCAGCGTCCCCGTCACCGTCCGCTGGCGGGGATAGGTGCCCCACTGGATGGCGGCCGCCGGCGTGTCCGGGGCACGGCCGTGCGCGATGAGACGGCGGAAGTTCTCCGCCATCTTGCCCACGCCCATGTAGAAGACGACTGTGCCCACGCCCCGGGCCAGGTGCTCCCAGTCCACGTCCGTGTCGGGCTTGGTGGGGTCCTCGTGGCCCGTGACGAAGGCCACGGAGGCGGCCATCCCCCGCTGCGTCACGGGGATCCCCGCGTACGCCGGCGCGGCGATCCCCGCCGTGACGCCGGGGACGACCTCGAACGGGATCCCCGCCTGGGCCAGCACCAGCGCCTCTTCCCCGCCCCGCCCGAACACGAACGGGTCGCCGCCCTTGAGGCGAACGACCGTGCGGTGCTTTGCGGCCAGCTCTACCAGGATGGCGTTGATCTGGTCCTGCGTGCGGTGGTGCTCGCCCCCGCGCTTGCCCACGTACACGCGCTCCGCGTGCGGCGCGCGCTCCATGATCGCGGGCGAAACGAGTGCGTCGTACACCAGGACGTCCGCGCGCTCCATCAGCTCCGCCGCGCGCAGGGTCAGCAGCCCCGGGTCGCCGGGTCCCGCGCCGACCAGGTAGACGGTACCGGTCACGCGCCCGCCCCCGCGGGGGACGCCAGTTGCCGCGCCTCCCACTCCAGCAGGTCGCTCAACGTCTGGCGCAGGGGGATGGCAGGCGCCCACCCCAGGCCCCGCAGCCGCGCGTTGTCGCCCAGCAGCAGGGGGGCGTCCACGGGGCGCACGCGGGCGGGATCCACCTCCACCCGCGCCCGGGTGCCGGACAGGTCCACGAGCGTGTCCACGGCCTCGGCCATGGAGTGGGCCGCGCCGGAGCACACGTTGTACACGCCCCCCGGCTCGCCCGCTTCCATCAACCGGAGGTACGCGCGCACCACGTCGCGCACGTCCAGCAGGTCGCGGCGCGCGCCCAGGTTGCCCACGTGCAGCAGGGGCTCCGCCTCCCCCGCCCGGATCATCGCGACCTGGCGGGCAAAGGAGGGGAGGGCGAAGCGCGCGTCCTGGCCGGGGCCCGTGTGGTTGAAGGCCCGGGCCACGACGACCTCCACACCGCGGGAGCCGGCCTGCAGCGCCGCCATCTCCGCCGCCGCCTTGGACGACGCGTAGGGGTTGGTGGGCCGCAGGGGCCGGTCTTCGCGGATGGGCTGCTCCGCCTCGGGCACCACGCCGTACGCCTCGGCGGAGCCCGCGAGCAGCAGCCGCGCGCCGGCGGGGAGCGCGGACGCCACCCGCATGGTGCCGGTGGCGTTCACGTCCCAGGTGCCCAGGGGATCGTTGAAGCTGTCGCCCACGCTGGCTTGGCCGGCCAGGTGAAAGACGGCCTCGGGACGGGCGGCCTCCACCGCCGCCGCGACGGACGCGTCGGAGGTCACGTCCAGCGGCACCCAGTGCACGCCGGGCACCGGATTGGCCGCACCGGGCGCGGAATGGGGCGCGGGGCGGCCGTCCTGCGAGGCCGCAACGACGAAATGCCCGTCCGCGAGCAGGTCGCGGACGAGCCATGAGCCCACGAATCCCGCCGCGCCCGTAACCAGGACGCGCATCGCCTCAGCCCGCCGCGGCCAGGGCCGGGCGTCCGGCGCCCCGCAGCCGCTCCAGGTCCGCGTCCACCATCATCCGGATCAGCTCGTCGAAGCCCACCAGCGGCTCCCACCCCAGCTCCGCCTTGGCGCGCGAGGGGTCGCCCACCAGCAGGTCCACCTCGGCCGGCCGCATGAAGCGCGGGTCCAGCTTTACGTACGGGCGCCAATCCAGGTCCACCGCGCCGAACGCCGTCTCCACCAGCTTCTGCACCGTGTGCGTCTGGCCCGTGGCCACCACGTAGTCGTCGGGGTTGTCCTGCTGCAGCATGAGCCACATGGCCCGCACGTAGTCGCCGGCAAAGCCCCAGTCGCGCTGCGCGTCCAGGTTGCCCAGGCGCAGCTCGTCGGCCAGCCCCAGCTTGATGCGGGCGGCGGCGTCCGTGACCTTGCGGGTGACGAACTCCAGCCCGCGGCGGGGCGACTCGTGGTTGAACAGGATGCCGCTCACGGCGTACATCCCGTAGCTCTCGCGGTAGTTCACCGTGGCCCAGTGGCCGTACACCTTGGCCACGCCGTACGGCGAGCGGGGGTAGAACGGCGTGTCCTCGGCCTGGGGCACGGCCATCACCTTGCCGAACATCTCCGACGACGACGCCTGGTAAAAGCGGATCTTGCGGTCGCGGTCAAAGATGCGGATGGCCTCCAGCACGCGCGTAACGCCCAGCCCCGTGACGTCGCCCGTGAGCACGGGCTGCGTCCACGAGGTCTGCACGAAGCTCTGCGCCGCCAGGTTGTAGACCTCGTCGGGCTGCGAAGCCTCCAGGGCGTAGAACAGCGAGTTCTGGTCGTGCAGGTCGGCCGAGAGCAGTTCCAGCCGGTCGGCGATGTGCTGGATTCGCTCGAAGGTGACGGTGGAGCTGCGGCGGACCAGCCCGTATACCTTGTAGCCCTTCTCCAGCAGCAGCTCGGCCAGGTAGCTTCCGTCCTGGCCGGTGATGCCGGTGATCAGCGCTGTCTTCATGCCCGTCGGGTGCGGATAGGATGGGGCGCGCACAAAAGGGCCCCCGGGTGACACGCGCAAAACCTAGCCGTGGCTCCGGACGGTGTCAACGCGATCGCCCGGGGGCCATGGGTTGACCAATGGACCCGGCTCGCTTACATTTCCAGGCTTCGCTGGGTTCGTTAGCCGGATACTATCAGGAGATACCGATGGCTTTTTGCGCCGTCTGCGGAAAGGGCCCGCGCAGCGGGAACAACGTCAGCCACGCCAACAACAAGACCAAGCGTGTCTGGCGCCCGAACCTGCAGCCCGCCCGGATCGTGACGGAGAACGGGACGCATAAGCGCGTGCGTGTGTGCACGAGCTGCATCTCGGCCGGCAAGATCCGCAAGGCGGGCTGAAGGCTTCGGGGCTCTGCTCCGCGACCGAATGCTTTCGGCCGCGCATCCTCACGGGTGCGCGGCCGTTTGCTTTTGCTGTCGGATCAGAGTTGCCGGTGCGGGAAAGTCGTCCGCAGCACGAAGTCCGAGCCGAGGAATCGGCCGGAATCCAACCTCGTCTCTGCGGCACGAAGTCCGAGCCGAGCGAATGAATTCGCCGCAACAAACACACGATGTCCGCCTGCGCGGACTCTCCGTCAAAGGCGGAGTGCCACGCTGCCGGCGGACATCGGTCCGGGAAGGAATCGCCCGAGATCAACCCTCTTCTCGCGGCACGAAGCCCGAGCCGAGCGAATGAATTCGCCGCAACAAACACACGATGTCCGCCTGCGCGGACTCTCCGTCAAAGGCGGAGTGCCACGCCGCC
>DATING010000368.1:0-3327 GCA_035474555.1 Longimicrobium sp.
GCGGGGAACGCATGGATCCGGGCAGATTGCGGCGGGCTCAGTCGCCGAAGCTCACACCCAGCTGGCGGGCCGTCATCACCAGCTCGGAGTCCGGCGGGACGCGCTTGATGTCGTGCACGGCGTCGCCCAGGGGCACGGCGCGAATGTGGTTTCCCTGCAGGGCCACCATCGTCCCCAGGCTCCCCTCGCGGATGCAGCGCACGGCCGCGGCGCCAAAGCGCAGAGCCAGGCTGCGGTCGTAGGCGATGGGCTCGCCGCCGCGCTGAATGTGGCCCAGCACCAGCGACCGCGTCTCCTTGCCCGTGGCAGCCGCGAGCTCGTCCGCCAGCCGGTCGGCGATGCCGCCGTAGCGCCCGCTGGCGTCGGCGTAGCTGGCCTCGCCGTCCGCCGAGCGCGCGCCCTCCGCCACCACCACGATGCTGAAGCGGCGCCGGTGCTCGTCGCGCTCGCGGATCTTGGCGGCGATGCGGTCCAGGTGGTACGGGATCTCGGGGATGAGGATGACGTCGGCCCCGCCGGAGAGGCCGCTCTCCAGGGCGATCCACCCTGTGTGCCGCCCCATCAGCTGCACGATCATCACCCGCTGGTGCGCCTCGGCCGTGCTGTGCAGGCGGCCGATGGCGTCCGTGGCCACCTCCACCGCCGTCTGAAAGCCGAAGGTGACGTCGGTGGCGCTGAGGTCGTTGTCGATGGTCTTGGGGACGCCGATGACGGGGAGCCCCTTCTGGTACAGCTGGTGGGCAATGCTCAGCGACCCGTCGCCGCCGATGGCGATGAGGGCGTCGATCTCCCGCTGCCGGAACGCGCTCACGAGCTCGTCGCTGCGGTCCACCTTGCCCCAGGTGCCGTCCGGCTGCCGCACCTCCAGGCCGAAGGGGTTGCCGCGCGTGGTGGTGCCCAGGATGGTGCCGCCCAGGTGGGTGATGCCGCGCACGGCGTTGGCCGTGAGGGGAAACACGCCCTCCTCGCCGTCCACGTCGCCTTCCAGGATGCCCATGTAGCCGCGGCGGATGCCCAGCACCTCCCACCCCTCCTGCAGGGCGGCCAGGGTGGCGGCGCGGATCACGGCGTTCAGGCCTGGCGCGTCGCCGCCGCCGGTGTTGATGGCGATGCGGCGGACCCGGGGCGGAGTGCGTTCGGTCATCGTCCCTATGGCTGCGTGGATGGATCGCGGATCGATGGAGGCCGGGGCAAGATAAGCCCGTGCCCCGTACCGGCAAGCGAGCGGGCGTAGCAGCGGGTTGACGCGGGGGCTTTGTGCCGGTATGGTCCGGGCAGCCGCGGCGGAGGGTGGCGCCGCACATCAACTTTCCCGAAGGGACGCTGAGATGGTCGCCGAAGCCGACGTGAAGAAGGCGCTGCGCAAGGTCAAGGACCCGGAGCTGAACCTGGACCTGGTGGTGCTGGGCCTGATCTACGACATCCGCATCGACGGCGGAAACGTGGAGGTGACGATGTCGCTCACCTCGCCCATGTGCCCCGTGGCGGGGCAGCTGCTGGAGCAGGCGCGCGAGGCCGTGGAGACGGTGCCGGGCGTGGAAAAGGCGGAGGTGGAGCTCACGTTCTCGCCGCCCTGGACCGCTGACCGCATTCCCCCCGTGATCCGCGCGTCGCTGGGACTGTAAAGAAGTGCCAAGTGACTAGTGCCAAGTGCCAAGTAACAACTCGGCACTCGTCGCTAGGCACTTGTCGCTCGGCACTAAAAAGGGAGCCGTCCCCGCGGGGGGGACGGCTCCCTTTGTTCGTTCCGGACCGGCTCGGGATTACGAGACGGTGATGCTGCCCACCATGCCCATGCCCTCGTGCGGGACGCACACGTAGTTGTACGTGCCGGGCTCAAGGGCCACCTTGTACTCGAAGCTCTGGCCCGCCTGGGTCAGGTACGGGCTGTCGGCCGGGGCCGCGAAGCCCGCCGGGTTGCCGTCGCCCTGCGAGAACGAGACGTTGTGCATCACGGTGCCGTCCGCCATGACCCAGCGGACCACGTCGCCCTTCTTGACGTTGAGCGTCTTGGGCTGGAACTCGCCCGAGGCGCCGCCCTGCGTGCTCACCATCTTGACCTCGTGCACCTGGCCGCCGGCATCCGGCGTCACCGTGGCGCCGCCCGCCGCCGCGGGAGTCGCGGCCGGGGTGGTGGTCTCCGCCGGCATCTCCACCGTGGGCGTACCCGACGCGGCGGGGGCATTCTCGGCCGTCGCGGGGGCCTGCTCGTCGCCACCGCCGCCGCACGCCGCCGTAAGAGCAAGAAGCGCCACGATGGGCAGCTTGTTCAGATCGCGAATGGACATCGTTCGATTCAGCCGTTTTCGGGTTTCGGATCGCCGTGCCGGGACCGTCACCGCGGCTTCCCTGGCACGCGAGGAATCTACCACCCCGCCCATCCCGTTACAATACCGGCATTTCGACCGACAGCGTCGGAAATCCGCTGATCGTACGCGGGGTCCGCGTAGGGGATCCCCCTACGCAACCGGACGGATGTGGACGCGCTACTCCGGCACGTCCTCCGGGGCACGATCCGCATCCGGCGCCGCGTCCACCGTCCCGGCGCGCAGGCGGCCCACGTACTTCATCACCTCGATGGCCATGGCGCGCAGAAAGCCGGCTTCGCGGGCGTCGGGATCGGCGCGGCGGATGAGCTCGCGAAAGCTGCGCATCACCGTTTCCGTCTGCCGGCTCTTGAAGAAGTCGATGGTCCACAGGGCCTGCTCCGTGTCGGCGAACAGGCGCTCCAGCAGCTCCACGCGCGCGGGCACCACCTCGCGGCGGGGCGGGCGGATGGGCTGGTCCATCCCCTCGGCCACCATCCACAGCTCGTAGGCCATCACCAGCACCGCCTGCGCCAGGTTGAGCGACGCGTGCTCGCTGGTGGGGATGATGCAGGTGCGGTGGCACATGTCCAGCGCCTCGTTGCTCAGCCCCTTGTCCTCGCGGCCAAAGAGCAGCGCCACGGGCCCCGTCTCCCCCTCGACGGATTCCGCCGCGCGCGCCAGCAGCCCCGGCGCCTCGCCGCGCGGGCGGACCACCGCGCGCTTGGCCCGGCGGGAGCGCGCCGTCATCCCCACCACGTAGCTGCAGTCGCCCAGGGCCGACGCCAGGGAGTCGTGGATCTCCGTCCGCTCCACGATGTCCCTGGTGTCGTGGGCGATGCCCTCGATGCGGTACGGGTCCCACGCCTCCGGCTGCACCAGCCGCAGCCGCGACAGGCCAAAGTTCTTCATCGCGCGGATGGTGCCGGCGATGTTGACGTAGTCCTGCGTCTGCCAGAGCACCACGACGATGCCCTCCAGCGCCGGCCGTCCCGCGCCGCCGCCCGCCTGCTCCTCCGCC
>DATING010000369.1:0-8534 GCA_035474555.1 Longimicrobium sp.
CCGATCGTGGTGATTCTCCAGGGGATGGGCGGGGGGGCGTACCCGTCCGCCTTTGCCCGCACCTGGATCTTCCGGCCGTTCTGGTACGCCCAGCTGGCGCTCCTGGTGCTCGCCGCCGCCGGGCTGGTGGGGCTGCTCGCCGGGCTGCCGTTCGGCGCCGCGCCGCAGCTCGGCCGCGGGGCTCTCGGGGTGATGGGGCTGGTCCTGCTGGTCGCGGGCGCGTGGGGCTACGTGGGGACGCGGCGCCTGGTCGTCCGCCCCTTGGACGCGAGCTTCGCGGATCTCCCGCGGGGGCTGGAGGGGATGCGCATCGTGCAGCTCTCCGACCTGCACGTGGGTCCGCACACCTCGCGGCGGCACCTCGCACGCATCGCGGAGGCGGTCCGGGCCGCGGAGCCGGACCTGGTCGTCCTGACCGGGGACCAGGTGGACGACTATGCCCGTGACGTGGAGCCGCTGGGCCGCGCGTTCGGCGGCCTCGCCGCGCCGCTGGGGGTGGTGGCGGTGGCGGGGAACCACGACGTCTACGCCGGGTGGGAGCCGGTGCGGCGGGGCATGGAGCGGCTCGGCTGGCGCGTGCTGGTGAACGAGGCGATTCCGCTCGAGCGGAACGGCACGCGGTTCTGGGTCGCGGGCACCGGTGATCCGGCCGGGGGACGCCATCCCGGCGACAGCCCCGTCGCGCCGGACCTGGAGCGCACCATGGCTGCGGTCCCCGGGGACGCGTTCTCCATCGTGCTCGCGCACAACCCTGCCCTGTGGCCGGGACTCGTGCGGCTGGGCGCGGACCTCACGCTGAGCGGGCACACGCACCACGGGCAGCTTTCCGTGCCCCGGCTGCGGTGGAGCGTGGCATCCCTCTTCCTGGAGCATGCCATGGGCGCGTACCGTGAGGGGCGTTCGGTGCTCTACATCAACCCGGGGACGAACTTCTGGGGAATCCCCTTCCGCATCGGGGCGTTCCCGGAGGTCACCGTCGTGACGCTCCACGGCAGCCGCGTCGAGCCCGCCCGCGAGCACGAGGAGACTCGCGGGCAAACGGCCTCGAAGGAATTCACGAAGCCGGAAACGGCATCCGGCCGCGCCCCGGCGTTCCGCGCCGTCCGTCCGCGACTCGCGGACTGACCGCGCGGCGGAGAACGGCGAATCCAGAGTTGCGCAACTCGGGATCATCCGCCTTCGTAATCGATGACGACCGCCATCCCATCGACCGTCATCCACGACCACGCATGACCACGCAACGCTACCGACTGCTGAACGCGATCCTCGTACTGGCCCTCTTCGCCGCCTCCGCGTGGGCGTACCCGCGGCTGCCGGAGCGCATCCCCATCCACTTCGGCTTCTCCGGACAGCCGGACGCGTGGGCGGGGCGCTCCATCGCCTCGTGGTTCCTGCTCCCGGCCATCACCGCCGCGCTCGCGCTGATGATGCACGCCATCTCCATGTACGGCGCATCCAATCCGCACCTGTGGAACCTGCCGGACAAGCGCCGCTTCCTGGCCCTGCCCCGCGCGGAGCAGGCACCCATCCTCGCGCGAATGCAGCGGTTCATCGCCATGATCGCCGTCGTCCTGACGCTGCTGCTGGGCTCGATCCAGGCCGGCATCTACCACACGTCTTCCACCCGCTCGCAAGCGCTGCCGGCGTGGACGCTGGGCTGGATCGTGGCGTCGCTGCTGGTGATCGGCATCGCGGCGTACCGGCTGAACGGCACGCTGGGGCAGATGGTCCGCGAGGCGCACGCGCGGGCGGTGGCGGCGTAGACGCGGGTGGGGGCGCGGAGCCCCATCGGCATCTGCCGGCCCTTGTGACTGCGGCCGATGGAGGCGTTGCGGATGATACCGGTCCGCCGCGCCTCGGGGACCGGCGGATGGATCTGGATGCACGAGAGCCCCGGCGCCGAGTTGGCGCCGGGGCTCATCGCATTGTGAGAGGCCGGTGGACGAGGCCTTCGTCAGCTCCGGACGCGCAGCGTCATCCCCACGGCGTGCTCCACGGACGCCAGGCGGGCCGGGGACGCATCCGCCGTCACCTCCACCGCCTCCAGGCGGCAGGGCTGGGCCTTGGAGCCGCAGTCGGACAGGCCCGCGTCGGCGGCGACCTGCACGGGGGCGGTCTCGGCCGCGGGGACGGAGACGGCCACCGCCTCCAGCGTGCACGGCTGGTCCATGCTGCCGCAGGTGCTCAGCCCCTCGGCCACGGTGCCGGCCGCGGGGCCGCCCACGGCGGACTCCACCGCGACGAACGCGGTCAGGACCAGCAGGAGCATCAGGAATGCGAAGCGCACGGAGCGCAGGGGGATCGTCGTCATGGGGTGCCTCTCTCTAGCGATGCGATGGACGTCAACTGCTGACTACGACCCTATAGACGTAATCCACCGCGAAAAAGTTTACCGCGTTGCATTAGTCGCGGATTAGCCGTTCCGTACGCCGAGACACGTGCGGGACAGCCGGAATCCGCACGCAGTCGCAACGCGTTTCACAGCATGAACTTGCGAGGACGAAGGACCAGGGAGTGAGTGCGGGAGTCCTGGACAGAGCGAATGAATTCGCCGCAACGACCACACGAAGTCCGCCTGCGCGGACTGTCCGTCACGGGCGAGTGCCACGCCTGCACGGAGCCCGGTCGAGACAAGCACCTCCCCCAGGATTGGGGGAGGTCGCGAGGATTCGAGCGGGAGGGGGCGCGCGACGGATGCCGGCCCTCGTGCACGACCGCAGTTCTCCCTCCCCCACGCAGTTTGTGGGGGAGGGTCGGGGAGGGGGGCGCCCCGCTGCCCGCGCGATCTCCGGAGATCCGCCGGAACCGCCGCCACCTGCCCCATCACCGGGGCACCCGCTCCCGCAGGAACGCAAATGTCCACTGTCACTCCGGCAGCACGCGCGGGGCCCAGCAATCCCAAGACATTGACGCGCATCACGTTGGATAAAACTGAACATCGCGGCACCAGACGTGCATTTCGCCCGTGCATCTTTGGACGAATCACGGCCGTTGCGCGCCCGGAAGTTTTCGGAGGGTTGCGGGCGGCCGGACCAACTTTCCTGCCGATGACACGATTCCATCGTTTGCTGCTCGTCCTGCTGGCCGCCGCGGCCGCCGGGACGTGGGCCGCTCCCGCGCGGGCGCAGGATTCCGTGACGGCCGTCGCCGGCGAGCAGTACCGCGCCGGCAGCCTGCACCGCAACCTGTGGGGCGACAACTACCGCGACCTGTGGACGCGCCCCGTGCGCGCGCCCGTGCTGGACCCCGACACCTTCGCCGGCGGCCTCACGCCCTTGCGCGCGGGCGGCGACTTTGCCAGCAACACGCTGCACATGCGTGGCGCGGACGGCCGGCGCTACGTGTTCCGCTCCATCAACAAGGACGTGAGCAAGGGGCTGGGCCCGGAGTTCGAGGGCACGGTCGTGGAGTGGGTGGTGCAGGACCAGGTGAGCGCCTCGCACCCCGCCGCGCCCTCGCTCTCGCATCCCCTGATGACGGCGGCGGGCGTGCTGCACGCGCGGCCGCGGATGGTGGTGATGGCGGACCGCGCGTCCCTCGCCCAGTGCAGGCAGCGGTTCGCGGGCGTGCTGGGCTACATCGAGGAGCGCGCGGACGAGAACGATCCCCAGGAAGAAGAGAACGAGGAGGAGGGCGACGATCCCGCGGACACGACGGGCGAGCCGGCGGAGGAGCCCGCCGATCCGCTCAGCGTGAGCTGCGGCGCGCCCGCGCCCCGCCCCGTGGACGGGCCCGCCTTCGCGGACGCGGACGTGGTCAAGGGGACGGACGGCTTCCTGGACGACCTGGAGGACAGCCCCACCAACCGGCTGGACAGCCGCGCGTACCTGGCCGCGCGGCTCACGGACATCTTCATGGGCGACTGGGACCGCCACGAGGACCAGTGGCGCTGGGCGGGCTACGACCGCGGCGGAATGCGCATCTGGCGCCCCATCCCCCGCGACCGGGACAACGCGTTCGTCCGCCACGGCGGATGGGTGATGTCGGCGGTGCGGCGCGTGTTCATCCGCATGGTTCGCTTCGACGAGGAGTATCCCAGCCTCACGGGGCTCACCGTGCAGGCCGAGCCCCTGGACCGCCGGCTCCTGTCCGACCTGCCCCGCGCCGCGTGGGACAGCGTCACGGCGGACGTGCAGCGCCGCCTGACGGACACGGCCATCGAGGACGCCGTGGCCGCGCTCCCCCCGGAGTACCAGCCGGGGTGGCGGACGGACCTCGCGCAGATCCTCCGCGCGCGGCGGGACGGGCTGGACGAGATCGCCACGGAGTGGTACCGGCGGATGGCGCTGAACGTGGACGTGCACGCCACCGACGCGGACGAGACCGTCGTCATCGACCGCAACGCCGACGGCTCGGTGGACCTGACGCTGACGGCCGCGGGGGAGAACGGCCGGCGCTTTACCACCTATCGCCGCCGCTTCGAGCAGCGCGAGACGGACGACGTGCGGCTGTACCTTCAGGGGGGCGACGACAACGTGCAGGTGCGCGGCCCCGGCCACGGGGTGAGCGTGCGGGTGATCGGCGGGGGCGGCGACGACACGATGGAGGATGCGTCGGCCAGCACGGGGATCGCCTTCTACGACCACCGCGGCGACAACCGCCTGGTGCCCGGGCGCGGGACGAAGGTGAGCACGCGGGAATGGGAGCAGCCGGTGGATACGAGCAGCATCACCGGCCGCCGTACCTACCGCGACTGGGGCTGGAGCTCGTCCAGGTTCTCACCCGGGGCGGACTGGCGGCGGGGCGCGGGACCGGTGCTGTTCATCGGCCCGTCCATGACCAAGTACAGCTTTCGCCGCGACCCGTACGCGTGGAAGGCCGAGGCCGCCGTCGGCTGGGCGCCGCTGGAGACGCGCTTCACGGTGGAAGGCGACGTGGAGCTGCATCCCGAGAACGCCCGCCACTGGTACACGGCGGAGGGATACGCGTCGGAGATCGAGAACATCCGCTTCTTCGGCTTTGGCAACGAGACCACGCGGACGGACGCCAGCGAGCTGTACGACACGTGGCTGCGGCAGGTGCGCGTGGAGCCCGCCATCAACTGGCCGCTGGGGCGCGGGGGAAGCCTTGCCGTGGGCCCCGTCTTCCAGTGGACGGAGCCGGAGGTGGAGACGGGGAGCCCGCTGGACGTGGAGCGGCCGATCGGCGTGGGGCCGTACACGCAGCTGGGGATGCGCGCCGAGGCGGAGCTGGACGGCCGCGACGCGCCGAACTTTCCCCGGCGCGGCTGGCTGCTGGAGGCGGGCGGCTCCGGCTACCCCGGCCTGTTGGAGGACGAGGGTGCGTTCGGCGACGCGCACGTGATGGGCGCCACGTACCTGTCCGTGGGCGCGGGGCCGGTGCTGGCGCTGCGGGCCGGCGGGCGCAGGGTGTGGGGCGAGTTTCCCTTCTTCGAATCCGCGTTCCTGGGCGGCGGCGGCACCCTGCGCGGCCACACGGGCCAGCGCTTCGCGGGCGACGCGATGGCGTTCGGCGGGGCCGAGCTGCGCGTGCCGGTGATGCGCGCCAACCTGGGGCTGCGCGGCACGCTGGGAGTGATCGGCCTGGCGGACGCGGGGCGCGTGTGGTTCGACGGCGAGTCGGACGGGGGATGGCACTCCGCCGTGGGCGGGGGGCTGTTCTTCGCCGCGGCCGGGCAGTCCGTGTTCTTCACCATCGCCAGGGGTGAGCGGACCAGCACGAACTTCGGGTTCGGGATGCCGTTCTAGCAGGGGCCCTCACCCGGCCTCGCTTAGTGCTCTGTCTCGCAAATACTGCGACGTATCTTGTTGCCTTTGTTTACTTCGGGAACTAGCATTCACCTCACAATGCCTTGTGAGAGGTGAACATGCCCCAGGTGAGCCCGAACGTCGTCGTTCTCTCGGTGGAGGAGCGAGCAAGCCTCGAAGCGACAGCCCGGCGCTACACGGCTTCGCACGCCGAAGTCGTCCGCGCCAAGCTCGTCCTTCTTGCTGCCGAGGGGCTTGAGAACGAGGTCATCGGCCAGAAGCTCGACATGCCCCGGCAGACCGTGAGCAAATGGCGAAAACGCTTTTACGAGCACCGCCTCGAAGGTCTTCGTGACCGGCCACGCAGCGGACGTCCCGCTGCTTTTTCCCCCAGAGACGGTCGTGGAGGTGAAGGCCATTGCGTGTGAGCTGCCGACCAGGCAAGACGTTCCTCTCTCCCGTTTCAGCGTTCGCGAGCTCGCCCGCGAGGCGATCGTCCGCGGTCTCACGGCCGCGATCAGCAGCTCCACCATTCAGCGCTGGCTTGACCAGGACGTGCTCCGTCCCTGGCGGCACCAGAGCTGGATCTTTCCCCGTGCTCCCGACTTCGAGATCAAGGCCGCACGCGTGCTCGACCTGTACCACCGCTTCTTCGAGGGGCGCGCCCTCCGGAGTGATGAGTACGTCCTCAGCGCCGACGAAAAAACCTCTCTCCAGCCCCGCCCTCGCCTTCACCCCACCCAGGCGCCGACTCCGGGACAGCCGATGCGGGTCGAACATGAGTACGAGCGTTGCGGCGCTCTCGCCTACTTGGCAGCCTGGGACGTCCACCACGCCAAGCTCTTCGGCCGATGCGAGCCGACTACCGGGATCGTTCCCTTCGGCAACTTGGTCAGGCAGGTGATGACGCAGGAACCCTACGTCTCCGCGCACCGGGTCTTCTGGATCTTGGACAACGGCTCCTCTCATCGAGGAACTGCCTCGGTCTGTCGCCTCGAAACCGAGTGGCCCAATCTCCGGGTGATCCATCTGCCCGTACACGCGAGCTGGCTGAACCAAATCGAAATCTACTTCTCCATCGTGCAGCGCAAAGTGATCACGCCCAGCGATTTCGCTAGTCTTCAAGCACTCGAGGAAACCATCCTAGCCTTCCAGGCCCGTTACGAGCAGGTCGCAACCCCGTTCGCCTGGAAGTTCACCAGGGAGAAGCTGGCGACCCTCATGGCCAAGCTTTCGCAGCCGCTCCTTCCATCCCTCGCGAGCTGTGCCTGACGTTCGTCACAGCATTTGCGAGACAGAGCACTAAGCGAGGCCGGGGGAGGGCCCCGCCGGCCCCGCGCCGGGCCCCGCCCACAGCACCCGGCGCACCCGCCACCCCAGCAGCACCGCCGCCACCACCAGCGAGAGCACCAGCCCCAGCCACACGCCCTGCGGCCCCAGCGCGGTGTGAAATCCCAGCAGGTACGCCGCCGGCGCGCCGATCCCCCAGTACGCCAGCACCGTCATCCACATGGGCACGCGGGTGTCCGCCGCGCCGCGCAACGCGCACAGGCCCGCCACCTGCGCCCCGTCGAACACCTGGAACAGCGCCGCCATCGCCAGCAGCGTCATCCCGATGCGGGTGATCTCCGGGTCGTGCGTGTACAACCCGATGATCCACCGCGGCGCCAGCAGGAACGCCAGGGCGCAGAGGGCCATGAACACCGTCACCAGCGCGTACGCCGTCAGCACGGAGCGCTGCACGCCGCGCCGGCTGCCCGCGCCCACGTGCTGCCCCACGCGGATGGTGCCCGCCAGGCTGGTGCCCAGCGCCACCATGAACGTGGCGGACGCGATGTTGATGGTCACCTGGTGCGCGGCCTGGGCCACGGGGCTCAGCCACCCCATCAGCACCACGGCGAACGAGAACACGCCCACCTCCGCCGCCAGCTGCCCCCCGATGGGCGCGCCGATCCCCAGCATCCGGCGCAGCCGCGCGGCCACGGGCTTCAAGCTCACCCCCGCGAACGGGGCCAGGTCCCGACGCCGCAGCACGTAGATGATCATGGCGGCGAGCATGGCCCAGCGCACCATGGTCGTCGCCCAGCCGGAGCCGACGAGCCCGCCGGGCGCCACCGTCCACGTGCCCAGCAGGGGCAGGTCCCACGTGAAGCCGTAGATGAGCAGCTGGTTGCCCGCCACGTTCACCGCCACGCCGATGAAGGTCATCACCATGGCGGGGCGGGTGAGGCTCATGCCGTCCAGGTACTGCCGGAAGGCCATGAACAGCAGCATGGGCGGCACGCCCCAGGCAATGGCCCACAGGTAGCCGCCCGCCAGCCGGGCCACCGCCTCCGGCTGCCCCAGCGCCCGCGCGATGGGCAGGCCGAACAGGCTGACCACCGTCATGGGGATGGACAGCAGCGCGGCCAGCCACAGCCCCTGCACCAGCACGCGTCGGCACTCGCTCCCGTTGCCGGCGCCGAACGCCTGCGCGACGAGGGGCGACATCCCCATCAGGGTGCCCGTGCAGATCATCAGGCAGGCCATGAAGATGGCGTTGCCCAGCCCGGCGCCGGCCAGCGACTCGGCGCCCAAGGGGCCCACCATGATGGTGTCCGTGGTGTTCATCGCGATGCCGCCCAGCTGGCTCACGATGATGGGCCCGGCCACGCGCGTCAGGGCGCGTAGCTCGTGCAGGTACAGGAGGGCGCGGCGCCTGCCTCCCGGGCGCGCCGCGGCCGTGGGGCCCCGCAGCCGGGGCCGGTCGAGCGTATGCATGGTTCCGCCGATGGATCGAAAGGCTCGTAAGATAACGGACGGCGCGGGGTTGCGGCACCCGCACCC
>DATING010000370.1:0-4159 GCA_035474555.1 Longimicrobium sp.
AAAGAGAGCCGCAGAGAACGGATTCGCCTCTGCGTCTCTCTTTTTCCCTCTGCGGCTCTGCGTGAAATGCGGTTCCTGTGTGCACAAGGGATTCTCGGCTTTGGTATCACCTCACCTTTTCTCCGCGACCTCAGCGTCCTCCGCGTGAGGCCATCTTTGAAGCTGGAATGCACAACGGATCCGAGGATCTCGGTATCCTTCCCCGGACCTGGGATAATGGCGAGGGAGACCGTCCACGAGGTTCGTATCCGCCTTTCTGCGAAGCAGGCATTCCGCCTTTCCCCTCACAGTCTGGCCGAGGTACATCCCCCCCGATCGCGTCCGTTGCGGACCCCGCAACCGGGCGGCAGCCGGATACGCCCGGGGACACGTCGCACCCCGAGCCTTCGCGCGCGCCGGCTCTCAGACGAGGCGGCCGGGAAGGCCCGGAGCCGACGGACGCCGCGGACGGGCGATCAGTTCTGCTCGCGGCAGTCGCGGCGCAGCTCGCGCTCGGCCATGCGCCACTGCCCGCCCTCGCGCCGAAAGTCCAGCGTCCACACGCGGTCGCAGAAGTCCGAGGGCCGCTGCGCGCGGTTGGTGGTCGTGCTGCGGACGTGGGCCGTGAGCTCGTCGCCGGAGCGGCGCACCAGGTTCAGGTTGATCCACACGCCGTATTTTCGCACCCAGCACCCGCCGAACTGCGACATCGTGTCGCACAGCAGCGCCTGCTCCAGGATGGCCTGCGTGGGCTCGCCCAGCACCCGCGACATGCTGTCCTCGGTGATCTCCTCGCCCGTGATCTTGGTGGCCGCCGTCTGGAACGACTTCACGTTCACGTACAGCGGCCCGTCGGACACGCGGCCGGGCTGGTTCTCTCGCGCGTCCTTCTCGGCGAACTCCAGCACCTGCCGCGCGATGGGCACGAACTGGGACATGGGGACGGGGTCGCCGGAGCAGCCGGCCACCAGCAGCGGCAGCGCGAGGATGGCGGCAAGAACAGTGCGCTTCATTGGCTCGGACTTCGGAGGAGGATGCACGTGATGGTGCAGATTACACCCTGGGCAGCGCGCGCGCAAAGCCGCCCGCCCTCCCGTGACGCCCGCCGGGAGCATACCTTGTGCGGTCAACGCGGCAAGGCACACTGACAGGGAGACGGTGGATGGCGCTCTGGAGGCTTACCCCCAGGACCGATACGATGTGGTGGTGCGTGGAAGGCAAGGACCCGTGGCAGCCGGCGTACGATCGCGCGTTCGGGTTCGTGGTGCGCGCGCCGGACGAGGAAGCGGCGCGGTGGCAGGCCCATGAGGCCGCGGGAGACGAGAACGGCACGCTGAAGGGCGTGTCGCCCTGGCTGGATGCCAACTACTCCAACTGCGAGGAGATGCGCGGCGACGGCTCGTCCGAGGTCATCCTCGTCAACTTTCGCCACGCACCCAAGTAGGCAGGCCCTACAGGAACTTCACCGGATCACCCACGCGCACGTCGCAAAACCGGCGAATCTTCTCGAAATCGCCCCTGTTGTACGTGACGACTGCCGCGTTCACCCGCTTGGCCGACCGCGCGATGAGCACGTCACGCAGCAGCCGCTGCTGCTCATCGCGGGGAATCGATACCGGTTGCCGCGAGCGGCGCGATCGAAGCCCACGGTGGAGCGAGTTGAGCACCTTGCCCGCCTGGTACCAGTCGTCGCCGTCTGGAGTCAGCAGCGTGCCGTCCTTCGCCGCGGCGGCACCCACGGACCCGAGCCGGCGAATTTCCGACGCGTCATCGGCACCGGCCGTCAGCTCCTGCAGCACCACGGCGGACACGAGCCCGGGCACGGGGGACATCCTGTGCCGGATAATGACGTTCGTATCGAACACAAAGTGCTGCGCCGTCAATCCGCCGCCTCCTGTTCCGCCGCAATGGGGCGGTTCAACATTCTCGCGAGCTCTGTCCAGTCTGGATTGTGGCGGAGCGACCACTCCCATTCTCCATCCGCCGTTCGGACGAGGATCTCGCAAAAGGAAACGGCCGACCGCGCGAGCGCGGCGTCCATGGCGCCGGGCAGCCGAACGTGGCGACTGAGCACCACATCCCCATCGTCCCGCAGTTCCCACACACCGTTTTCCTTGCGGATGTACAGGCGCGGGACGTCGGGCTCCAGCTCGGCGGGGTCGTAGAACAGCTCGACGCGCCGTTCATTCCCCGATTCCGGACGACGACGCCGGATGGGCAGGAACTTGTAGTGGCCCGGGAAAGCACCCACACCCACCCGCGGTCGTCCCTCCCCCGCCTTCTGCTCCACCAACACCGGCTGGTTCAGCACCCTCGCGAGCGCCGCCATCGCCGGATTCAGGCGGACGGACCACTCGGTGGGGGTGACGGCACCCCGCACGAGGATCTCGCAGAAGCCTTCCTTCGATCGCGCTTCTGCCGCATCGATGGCCTCCGGAAGCTTCGCGTGGCTGCTTAGCTGGGCGCCGTCTGCGTCCCGCAGCACCCAGACATCATCGTCCTTGCGGATATGGAGCCGCGGAGCATCTGGATCCAGCTCGGCAGGATCGTAGAACATCTCGACGGGAGGTTCGCGCGTGGCCATGGATGGTTCACCCCGGGTGCGTGGATCTTCCGCAGGGAAGATAACACGCTCACCACGTGCCAATCCAGACACAAATACATGCGCTCTGGACACGCCAGCGGCGGCACGCTTCACCGACGCAGATACACGCGAAAAGGGCCGGCATCGCTGCCGGCCCTTCCGTTTTCATCCACCCGTTCCGTCCAAGCGATCAGACCCAGGTCTGCTGGATCTTGCCGACGGCGGCGATGCGCTGCTCGGCGATGCGGTCGGCGGCAAGGTAGGTGGCCACGCCCTCGGCCTCCGACAGCTCGAAGATGCGCAGGAGCGTGCTGTAGATGTCGCCCGCCTTGCGCATGGCCCGCTCCGACGTCCACCCGTTCAGCTCGCCGTACACGTTGATCAGCCCGCCCGCGTTGATCACGTAGTCCGGGGCGTACAGGATGCCGCGGCGGTGCAGCTCGTCGCCGTGGCGCGCCTCGGCCAGCACGTTGTTGGCGGCGCCGGCCACGATCCCGGCCTTGAGCACGGGGATGGTGTCGTCGTTGATGGTGGCGCCCAGCGCGCTGGGCGCGTACACGTCGCACTCCACGCCGTAGATTTCGTCCAGCCCCACGGCCGTGGCGCCAAAGTCGTGCACCACGCGCTGCACGCGCTCCTGGTCGATGTCCGTGACGATGAGCCGCGCGCCCTCGGAGGCCAGGTTCTGGCACAGGTAGTAGCCCACGTGCCCCACGCCCTGCACGCTGATGGTCTTGCCGCTCAGCGAGTCGCTGCCAAAGCGGGCCATGGCGGCCGCCTTGATGCCGCGGTACACGCCGTACGCCGTCACGGGCGACGGGTCGCCGGAGGTCTGCGCGCGGCCGGTGACGTGCTCCGTCTCCATGGCCACGAACTCCATGTCGTCCACGGAGGTGCCCACGTCCTCGGCGGTGATGTAGCGGCCCTTGAGCGTTTCCACGAAGCGGCCGTGGGCGCGGAAGATCTCCTCGCGGTTGTTGCGCTTGGGATCGCCGATGATGACGGACTTTCCGCCGCCCAGGTTCAGGCCGGCCACGGACGCCTTGTACGTCATCCCCCGCGACAGGCGCAGGGCGTCCACGAACGATTCCGTGTCGTTGGCGTAGTTCCAGTACCGCGTTCCACCCAGGGCCGGGCCCAGCACCGTGTTGTGGATGGCGATGATGCCCTTGTAGCCGCACGAAGGCTCGTGGCAGAACACCACCTGCTCGTGGTCGTGCTCACCGATCAGCGAAAACAGTTCCATGCCCGTTCGGTCGTAGGAATGCGTATGGGTGGGCGGGCACCGGCCCGCCGGAAAACGCGTCGTTGGCCAGTCCGCCGGCGGCCTACCGGTACAGCTCGCGCGCGATGACCGTGCGCTGGATCTCGCTCGTCCCCTCGTAGATCTCCGTGACCTTGGCGTCGCGGAACAGCCGCTCCACGGGGTACTCCTTGACGTAGCCATAGCCGCCGAACACCTGCACCGCCTGCGTGGTCACGAACATGGCCGCCTCGGAGGCGAACAGCTTCGCCATGGAGGCCAGCCGCGTGACCGGCTCGCCGGCGTCCTTGGCGGCCGCGGCGCGGTACAGGAGCCCGCGCGCCGCCTCGATC
>DATING010000371.1:0-1654 GCA_035474555.1 Longimicrobium sp.
CCGCCGCACGCTTCGCGGCACACCCGCTGATCCGCTCGCTCGTACAGTTCATCCAGGACGCCGACGCATCCATCACCGCCGCTGCCGCCGCATGACCGACACCCAGACCAACCCCCGCCGCTTCATCCGCCACACGGCGGACGTGCCCATCGAAGTGCGCGCCGTGGCAGGGAGCTCGGCCGTCGTGCAGCAGGGCACCAACATCAGCGAGGGAGGGCTGGCGTTCGTCTCCGACGCGTGCCTGAACGAGGAAGGCACCATCGAGGTGCGCATCCCCGAGGTGGACCCGCCGTTCGAGGCGCAGGCCCGTGTGGTGTGGTGCCGGCCCGAGGAGGACGGGCGCTACCTGGTCGGCGTGCAGTTCCTGGACGCCAAGGACGAGTTCAAGGCGCGGATGGTGGAGCAGGTGTGCACCATCGAGAAGTACCGCAAGGACGTCCTGGAGCAGGAAGGCCGCGACATCAGCGCGCAGGACGCCGCCGCGGAGTGGATCCAGAAGTACGCGGGCAAGTTCCCCACCGCGTAGGCACCCCTCTGCCGGACGGCGGCGTCAGATTGTCGTGGGCTGGCACGTTGCCGACCACGAGGCTGCCCCTCCACCCCGCCCAGACGACTCCCATGCGTGCTCTCACGATCCTCGCCCTCGTCCTTGCCAGCGCAGCCGCACCGCTCGCCGCCCGCGCGCAGGACGCACCGCCCGCGCCGATGCCCTCCGCGCAGCTTTCGCCGGAGATGGACCGCGTGCTGCGCGACTACGAGCGCCTGTGGGCCGCAGGCGACGCGGCCGGGCTGGCGGCGCTCTTTACCGACGACGGGTTCGCGCTGCAAAACGGACAGCCGCCGGTGCGCGGGCACGCGGCTATCCGGCAGGCCTACGCGAACGCGCAGGGCCCGCTGCGGCTGCGGGCGCTGGCGTTCGGTGAGGACGGCACGGTGGGGTACATCATCGGCGCGTTCGCGTACGGCGACGCGCCCGGCGACATGGGCAAGTTCGTGCTGACGCTGCGGCGGGAGCCGGGCGGGACGTGGCGCATCGTATCCGACATGGACAACTCGAACCGCAGGCCGCGGATGGGCCCGCCGCCCGCATCGCCGCAGCAGCCGTAGGCGAGTTTGATTGCCCGGGACGGAAACCGATCCGTCGCGGGTGAGGGCCGCGCATGAGGCTGCCGTCGATCACGGGACGGTAGATCCTTCGGTCGGCGCCGGAGCCTGGTGCACGGGCGAGTGACGGCGGCGCCTCCCTCAGGAAAACAAACGGGTGGGACCCGAACGGCCCCGGTGCCTCTCGCAAGGCGCCGGGGCCGCTTTGGTGTCGGCGGAGGCCGACAGTGTGAAGTTGTAGCCGCGAATTCATTCGCTTTCCTTCCCGTCGCCTCCGTCCCCTCGCCGCCCCGGGACGCCTCTTACCCCTCAGGCCGCGCTCTCCACCGCCCCGGCACGCCATCCATCCAACCGCCTGGACGGAGCCTCAGTCCTGGGGCTTGGCCGCCTGGGTCTTGTAGAAGTGCGCCATCTTCACCGCCTCCTCCGACAGGTTGCGGCTGAAGTGCTTGCCGGCATCCGGGCCGTAGTTGCGGATCATCAGCATCACGGCGTTCTCGCCGAGCACCTGGGCCACCGCCGCGGGGTTCAGCTTGTCGCTCTGGCACTG
>DATING010000372.1:0-3378 GCA_035474555.1 Longimicrobium sp.
CGGCGGACGGCGGCCAGGCGCCGGAGCTGGGGACGCGGCTGCGGGTGGGGTCGCGCACGCTCACGGAACGCTGCACCCGCGCGGAACTGCCCCCGCCGCGGGCCGTACAGGCGTGGATGCGCGTGCTGCTCGCCTGCATGCTGCTGGACGACCCCGGGCGCACGGTGTACGGCGCCGCGTACGCCAGCGGCTACCAGTCGGACCGCTCGCTGCGGCGGGCCATCACGGCGCTGCTGGGCGTGGACAGCACCACCCTTCGCCGCGCCGGCGCGTTCAAGACGGCCGTCAAGGCGTTCAACGTGATGCTGCGCGAGGCGCGCGAAGCCATCCAGGAAGCCACCCGCGAAGCAGAGCGCGAGCAGCAGCGCCGCACCCTGGCCCGGGAGTAAGCGCGGGACGAGGAGCCAGGGCACGCCCGCATGTACACCCCTTCCACTTTTTCCAAAGCGCGTACATCTTTCCCTCCCGTGCGCCGTTTGTCCCGATCAGCGATCGGAGACGGCGGGGTCACTTGACAAATCAAGGGAATGGGCATTATCGTACGGGTACCAATCGGTATGCGCCGTGCTGGCCCCTTCCCGGGCGAGGCGGCAGATCCTACGGCCACCCTCGCGGGTGGCCGTAGTTGTTTGTGCCCCTGCAAACCCCGATTGGAACAGGCACGATGCGGATCTGCTACGTAGATGAGGCTGGGTGCACGGGCTCGCTGCAGTCGGCGGTGTCGGAGGTGCAGCCCGTGTTCGTTCTTTGCGGAGTGGACGTTCCCCAGGATTCGATTCACCGCATAACGCACGAGTTCCTCCACCTCAAGAAGCGCTTCTATCCAAACCTCGCGCCGCGTAGCGCGACCTATCTCGAGTGGATTCTCACGGAGATCAAGGGCGCGGAACTCCGCAAAGGGGCGGCAGACCCCAGCCGCAACAAACGCCGCCACGCATTGGGCTTTCTGCACGAAACCCTTTCACTGCTGGAAACGGAGCATGCGCGCCTGAGTGGGCGCGTTTGGGTGAAGGCCATTGGGCAGCTGGTGAATGGACGCTCCGTATACACGTTCTCGCTACAGTACATCTGCAAGTGCCTGAACGCGCAACTCGCGGGGGGCGATGGTGCCGGGCTGCTGGTCTGTGACAGCCGCAACAAGGCGCTCAACTCGCTCGCGAGCTTTTCCGTCTTCACGCAAAAGTTCAAGATGACGGGGGACACGATCCCCCACGTGCTCGAGATGCCGGTATTCGGGCATAGCGAGAACCACGCGGGTGTTCAGATCGCGGACGTCGTTTGCTCCGCGCTCCTCTTTCCCCTTGCAGTACACGCGTACTGCAGGGGAACCGTGAACAACATCCACGTCCGCGACTACTCCTACCTCCAGGAGCGCTTTACGGAGCGGCTCGACGCACTCCAGTACCGCTACGCCGAAAGCGGCGGGGCCAAGATCACGGGCGGAATCATGGTGGACGATAAGATCGGGCACCGCCCGCGGTCACAGATGTTTCCCGCGAGTGTCCCCGGCTCCTCCAAGGCAGCGTAACGCCAAGGACCTTCAGCCTGTTGGGCGAGCGCACCGCGTGGAGGGAACCGCAAACACCCTCGCCGGGAGGCCCGGAGAGGGAGGGATGCACGCGGCGGCTCGCGGGACGGATTTCCGTCCCGCGAGCCGTTCGCGGTTCATGTAGAGCAGGCAGAAGCAGGAACCGCGGGCGGAATCCGTCCGCGGCTCCCCGTACCTACTCGGAGTAGCGCTCCCGCAGCTCGCCCACCCAGGCCGGCACGGGCGTCTGGCTGTCGCGGCAGCGGCGCTCCAGCACGTCGATGATCTCCATCATCGCCTCGCGGCCAAAGCCGGGGGCAAAGTGGTTCACCAGGAGCTTGAGCGCGTTGCTCGCGTTCTCCGCCGAGACCGCCTGCACGTTGCGGCTGGCCTCGCGCAGGTACCACGAGCGCAGCTTGCGCTCCGTCTTCACGTAGGGAGCGGCACCATCCAGAAATCCCCGTAACCCCGTGGGGCTCATGCCGATGTCGCGGGCCGCCTGCCGAAGGCTGGTGGCATCCACGAAGGTGCGCGCGGCTTCCCTGAGCGTCTCTACCGATGCGTCGTCTTTGCGCGGCGGCATCCGTCCCCGTCTCCGTTCCGCCCCCTCTCGGAGGCTGCTGGTGTCCACTCGGCTCGCTTTCCCGCGCATACAGTAGGGGACAACCGTCTCGTTCACAAGAGGAGCGGGCGAACTGCGCCACCTCGGGAACGGTTCAGCCCCCTGGAAAGGCCTTTTGCGCCTCCGCATCGAGGTCCGGGGAGGGGGCAACGGTGTCCACGTGCGTCCGCCACTCCGCGCACCTCGCCCCCTCGCCGACCCCGTGCCCCGCGGACGGCGTCGCGGCGGGCCCATCGCACCTCCCGCGCCACCGCGGAGACAAAGCGCATCCTTTTCGGCCACGCAATCCCCGTTCTCTCGACGTCCACATCGCCTACGGCCGCGGTGGATGGGCAGGCGAGCAGGATTCGCCCCGGTTTACTTCTTCTTGGTTTTCCTGGCGCGGCGGGCCACGTCCACGGCCTTTTCCACCCAGGGGCGCAGGGCGTCGGCGTCTTCCAGCAGGTCGGCGGGAAGCTCGTAGTAGTGCATGGTGGCCTTGTCGCCCTCGAACGGGCGAAACGGGCCCATGCCCACGGCCTCGAAGTCGCCGCGGTTGGTGTCGTCCACCTTGAGGTAGATCGTTTCCCCGGCCATCAGCGCGAAGAACAGCCCGCCGGAGTACACCCCCACGCCCCCGAACATGGAGCGCGACGTGATGGGCGCCGCCACGCGTCCCAGCTGCTCCAGCACGAACTCGCGGTACTCTCGGGATACGGCCATGTGATGAACTCCTGGGATTCGGCTCGGCCAATGATTCATCCATGCGCCCGTATCGGGGACAACGACGCATGGATGATCCACTACGGCATGGATCGATCGATGGGGCGGATCAAGCGCGTGGAAGTCCCGGGCGCGCGGCGGACGTCATCCACGGGACGGGAGATCCTTCGGCCGGCGCCAGGGAACCGGCACGGGATGGATCTGGCGGGCGCCTCCCTCAGGAAAACAACCGTGCCGCGGATCTTCATCCCGCAGGTGCGGAATCGGGCGGCGGGATCGATCGACGTCGCCCGCGCCCGCCGTCAGCTCGCGGACGGGGCCAGCTCGGGGTGGGCGAAGTACTCGGCGGCGGCGCGCAGGATCGCGGCGTCGGTTTGCAGGCCCTCCAGCACGCGCGGCGGACGGCCCGGCGCGGCCAGGATGTAGCGCGGCTCCATCGACTGCACGTCGGCCGTCTGGCGGCCGCCTTCCGCCACGCGCACGCGCTTCGCCCCCACCTGGTGCACGGCCACGCCAGCCTCCTGAA
>DATING010000373.1:0-9058 GCA_035474555.1 Longimicrobium sp.
CGATGGACGCCGTGAACGTGCTGCGGCAGATCGGCTACGAGCTGGGCGAGGAGGTGTACGGCAGCCTGCAGGAGCGGCTGTCCCGCGACTTCAGCGGCGCGGAGTGGAGCGCGCTGGACCCGGCGGAGTTCTGGCGCGCCGCCGCGACGTTCTTCGCGGACCGCGGCTGGGGCACGCTGGAGTTCCGCGACCTGCACCCCGCCGTGGGCGTGCTGGAGCTGACGCGCTGGGTGGAGAGCGAAGCCGGCGGCGGCCCGCGCGGCGCGCACCTGTCCACGGGCCTGTTCTCCGCGCTGCTGGAGCGGCTGGCGGGCGCCGGCGTGGCGGTGATGGAGGTGCCGTCGGGCTCGGCGGACCGCACGCGGCTGCTCTTTGCCCGCGGCGACGTGCTGGGGCAGGTGTACGAGCAGGTGCGGACAGGGGCCTCGGTGGAGGACGCGCTGGCCCGGCTGGGATGAACTGCTGAACTGCGGGTTACAGGTTACAGGTTACAGGTTACAGGGGACAGGTTACAGACAGCGGCGGCCCGCGTTTCGCGCGGGCCGTTTGCCGTTCCGGGCGGGACGCGTAGTTTCACTGCCGCACTTCACGTACTGACGCACTCACGCACTTCATGCCTCGGACGATTGCTTTCGATTACGGCGAGCGGCGCATCGGCGTGGCGGTGAGCGACCCCACGCGCACCATCGCGACGCCCATCGCCACGCTCACCCGCCGCGCCGGCAAGCGCCCGCCCTGGCCCGAGATCGCCGAGCTGATCCAGCAGCAGGAGGCGGACGAGGCGGTCATCGGGCTGCCGCTGGACCTGACGGGCAAGGAGGGTGCGTGGGCGGCGGAGGTGCGCGGCTTCGGCGACGACCTGGCGCGGCGCATGGGGCTGCCGGTGCACTGGATGGACGAGCGGATGTCGTCCGTCCGCGCCGAGCGCTCCATCCGCGGCATGGGCCTCAAGAAGAGCGCGCGCGAGCAGAAGGAGCGCATCGACGCGGGCGCGGCTGCCGTGATCCTGGAAGGATTCCTGGCGCTGCGGCGGAACCGCGCGGCTGCGGAGGCGGCAGAGGCAGGGGAAGGGGCCGAATGAGAACGGAACGTCGTTGCAGGCTATTCCCTATTCCCTATTCCCTATTCCCTCTCTTCGTGCTTCTCCTCCTCTCCGGATGCGGCTCCGGCGACGGCGAGGGCGATCCCGTGCGCTTCACGGTGCCGCGAGGGAGCGGGATGTCGGCCGTGGCGGACACGCTGGACGCGCGCGGCGTGGTCGGCTCGCCCGCCGTGTTCAAGGCGTACGCGCGGATGAAGGGCGCGGGCGCCAAGCTTCAGCCCGGCGTGTACGAGGTGCGCCCCGGCGCGTCGTTCGACGTCATCCTGCGCAAGGTCACCACGGGCGACGTGGTCAAGCAGCGCCTGGTGATCCCGGAAGGGTGGGAGCTGCGCCGCATTGCTCCGCGCCTGGCGCAGGCCACGGGGCTGCCGGCGGATTCGGTGCTGTCGCGGCTGATGGACCCCGCGCAGGCGCAGAAGTACGGCGTGCCCGGGCCCACGCTGGAGGGCTACCTGTATCCCGCCACGTACGTCTTTCCCCTGGGCGCGCGGCTGGACGTCATCCTCCGCGAGCTCACGGGCCAGTACAAGCGCGTGTGGACGCCCGCCATGCGCCAGCAGGCACAGGCGCTGGGGATGAACGAGCGCGAGGTGGTGACGCTCGCCTCCATCGTGGAAAAGGAGGCCAAGGTGTGGTCCGAGCGGCCCACCATCGCCCGCGTCTACCACAACCGACTCGAGCGCAACATGCGGCTGGAGGCGGACCCCACGGTGCAGTACGCCCTGGGCGAGCACCAGAAGCGCCTGCTGCGCCGCCACATCCAGGAGACGGCGGACGATCCGTACAACACGTACCGCAACCGCGGCCTGCCGCCGGGCCCCATCGCGTCGCCCAGCCGCGGCGCCATCGAGGCCACGCTGAAGCCTGCGGACCACGAGTTCCTGTTCTTCGTGGCGCGCACGAACGGCACGCACGTGTTCACGCGCACGTACAACGAGCACCTGCGCGAGGTCGCCCGCTACCGCGCGGAGATGCGCGCGCAGCGCCAGCGGCAGCCCGCGCCCGCCGGCCGGTGAGCGCGGACCTTCGCGAGCGGCTGCGGCTGATCGTCGTCACGGACCCGGACTGCGGCGCGGGGCGCGGCGTGGCGGACGTGGTGCGCGCGGCGCTGCGGGGCGGCGCGCCGGCCATCCAGCTACGGATGAAGGACGCTCCCGCGCGGGAGATGGCGGAGGTCGCGCGCACGCTGCTGGTGGAAACGCGGGCGGCGGGCGCGCTGCTGTTCATCAACGACCGCGTGGACGTGGCCCTGGCCGTGGGCGCGGACGGAGCACACTTGGGGCAGGACGATCTGCCGATGGCCGCCGCGCGCGGAATCGTCCCCCCCGGCTTTCTCCTCGGCGTGTCGGCGGAGACGACGGCGCTGGCGCGGCAGGCGGAGGAGGACGGCGCGGACTACGTGGGGGTGGGCCCCGTCTACGCGACGGGGAGCAAGGCGGACGCGGGGGATGCCATCGGCACGGGGCGAATCACGGAGGTCGCATCCGCCGTACGCATCCCCGTGGTAGGCATCGGCGGGATCGCGATCGGCAACGCGCCGGCGGTGGTGCGGGCGGGCGCAGCCGGCGTCGCCGTCATCAGCGCCGTCATGCGCGCGGAGGATCCGGAAGCCGCCGTGCGCGCGCTGCTGGGGCCCGCGTAATCGAACATCGTCCTCCCTGCCGTACCGCTGCTGATGCCCCTCGTCCCCTGCCCCGCCTGCACCCATAGCGTATCGGACCAGGCGCCGTTCTGCCCGCAGTGCGGCCATCCGCTGCGCCCGGCGCCGGCGGAGCCGCGTGGGGAGCCACGTGGGGAGCCGCGCGGGGAGCCGTCCGCATCCTCCTCCACCGCCGCCGTCGCCGCGCCGGAGCCGGCACCCGCGCCGGAGCCGCGGGATCCGCTGCGCTGCGTCTGCGGCACGTGGAATCGCGTCGGGGACGCGCGTTGCGCATCGTGCAGCCGTCCGCTGGGACAGCACGTGACGGGACGCCGGCCCATCCAGTACGTCAGCACGGGCCCGCTCACCGCATCGCCCGTGCGCGACCCGCAGCGCGAGCGGCAGGAACGGCAGGACGAGGCCGCGGAGACGCTGGGCACCATCTCCGTGGTCTGCGCCATCATCGCCTTCCTGGTCTGGCCCCTGCTCTTTGGCCTGATCGCGCTGGCGTTCGGGATCCCCTCCTATCTCCGCGGCTCCCGGCGAGGCCTGACCGGCATCATCGTCGCCTTCTCCGCGATGTCCTTCTGGCTCCTCGTCGGCCTGCTCTTCTGACCGTGCGAGACCGGGCGGCACCTCACGACGAGGTGCCGCCCGGCTCCGTTCGGTCCAGCTCCGCCGCCGCGAGCTCCGCCACGTCCAGCGCCACGCCGGGTGGATCCCCTTCCTCCAGCGACCACGCGACGGAGAGCCCCGCGTAGGCCAGCACCCACCGCAGCAACCGCCCCCGCTCCACCCCCGCCGCGTCCGTGACGACATCCGCCTGCCGCGCCAGGCGCCCCGGCGCGACCGCCGTCTCCCGGTCCGGGTTGCGGAACAGGTTGGCGAAGTCGAATCCGCGCTCGCCCACGAGGCCCTTGGGATCGATGGCGAGCCAGCCGCGCACGCCGAAATCCAGCACGTTGTCGTGGTGCAGGTCGCCGTGCAGCACGGTGACGTCCCGCGGCGCCGACAGCAGACCGCGCGCGGCCGCATGGGCGCGGGCCAGGATGCCGCCGTGCGCCGCCGCGGCGGGCTCCAGCGCCCGGAACCAGTGCGCCAGCGGCACGAGCTCCGGCCAGGGCCCTTCGCGCGGCGCGTACAGCCGGGCCGCGGCCGCGCAAAGGATGCGGCTCGCCTCGTCATCGTCCCCCGCGCGGGACATGGACGCGAGCGAGCGTCCGCCCGTCGCGCGCTCCATCAGCAGGGCGTCGCCCTCGTGCGCCAGGACGCGCGCCGCGCCCTCCCCGTCCCACCACACCATCAGCCGCGCCCCCGCCCGCTCCTCGTCTGCCTGGGCGATCTTGAGCATCGCGGGCATGCCGTCGACGCGGACGGGAAGCAGGCTGCTGCTATGCGTGGTGATGGGCGCGCCATCGGGGACCAGCCCCCACCGCGCGAGGTACGCGTCGAACGTCCGCCCATCCTCCATGCGCAGCTCCGCGATCCGTTCCGTATCAGCCTGACGCGCCCAATCCCACGGCCGTGGTGATGGCGTGCAGGCGGTCGCCGGCGTCGTGGTCGAACGCCAGCACGTACGCGCAGGTGGCGTGCGGCACGGCGCCGAAGCGCTGCTTCTCCACCTCCGCGTCCATTCCCATGTGCACCGTGTGCGCGCCCACCTCCCGCGCACGCCGGATGATCCGCAGCAGCATCTGCCGATACGGCCCGACGTCCGAACCGGCATCGTACGCGTAATCCACGCCGCACATGAACGCGGCGTAGTGCCCGTCCTGGTGGTGCGCGGCGAACCACGAGACCAGCCGCGCGCCCTCGTCCCCTTCCGGCGTCAGCGTGACCACTTCCCAGGCGGGGCTCGCCAGCAGCGCCGGCATCATGTCCTGCGGAAGCGGATAGGTGTTGATGCGCAGCCCCTTCGCGGCCACGGCCCGGTACAGCGCATACAGGTGCGGCGCGAGCTCCGGATCATCCACCGCGCGTCCGTTCGCGCCCCACACGTCCACTCGGTACCCGGCGGACGCGTCCACCAGGCGCCGCAGCAGACGGCGCGTGCGGCTCCCGGCGCCGGCAATCCGCCCCTCCTCGCTCCAATCGTGGAGATCGATGCGATAGCTGTCCAGGATGGGGAGCTTCACGAAGTCGCGCGCATCCATCCACCGGTCCATCGGCTCGTCGTCCCCCGCGAAGTCGCGCAGGACGACGGCGGATGCGCCCCACTCCGTTGCCGCCCGCATCACCTCCGCGTGAACGGCGCCCAGCGCGGCCGGCCAGGATGGATCCGCGCGGTCCAGGAACAGGTGGCTCCCCTCCGACAGGTACGATCCCAGCGTGACGACGGTCGAGCTCAGCAGATAGGGATCGCCCGCGCCCCGCAGCCGCTCCACCTCCGCGGAGACGCGCGCGTCGGAGAACATGTCGTCCTTGTGCAGGCACCGGCTGAAGTACGCCGCCGCGGCCGGCGTGCCGTCCCCCCGGCGCACGACCACGTAGCGAAAGCGCCAGCGATGCTCCGGCAGCGGCTGGTGCGCCGCGAACAGCGTCTCCGCCATCCGCAGCGCATCCCAGCTGCTGGCGCCGCGTCCCGCCATGCACCCGTCCCACTCCACGCGGTCGATGCCGTCGATCGAATCCCGGACCTCCACCCGCCACCCCTCCGGCAGCCCCGCATCCCGCCGCGGAGTTGCGGACGCCGGCGCGGCGGGCAAGGTCACGGGACGGGCGCCGCCCCACGACTCCGCCGGGACCGCGTCCCGGAACAGGTCGTCCAGCTCGTCGCGGCTAATGCCGTGCTCCGCCAGCGCGCGGGGAACGTGCCGCGCCAGGGCCTCCACCACCCCGCGGATCTCGGCCGGCGAATGCAGCGCCGTCACGGCCAAGCGGATCCCCGCGCGCCGCTGCGGCACGGACGGATAGGTGCTGATGGTCACGTGCCAGCCCTCGGCCATCATCCGCTGCGCCACGGTCATGGCCGCTTCCGCGCGACCCATCCGCAGAAAGAAGATGGGCCCCTCGTTGCGTACCAGCACCGGCAGCCCGTGCTCCCGCAGCAACGCGTCCATCAGCGCCGCGCGCGCCGCGAACGTGCCCTGCAGCCCCACGATCTCGTCCGACAGGTGCACGCGCGCCGAGCCGAGGGCCGCGCCCAGCATGGGCGGCTGGAGCGGACCGGAGAACACGTACGGGCCCCCGCACAGCCGCACCCGCTCGCGCTCCTCCGCGGAGGCGAAGACGAACGCGCCGCCCCCCGCCGCGAACCCCTTCACCAGCGACGTCCCCAGCACCACGCGCCCGTCCAGCGGCAGGCGGGAGAGGAACCAGCCGCGCCCGTGCTGCCCGACCCAGCTCATCCCGTGCGCATCGTCCACGTACAGCCGCACGTTGGGGGCGGCGTCCAGCACCTGCCGCAGCAGCCCCAGCGGCGCGAAGTCGCCGTACATGCTGAAGATGCCGTCGATGGCGAACCACACTGTGCGGTGCGCCCGCGCCAGCCGCGTCACCGTCTCCAGCAGGCGCGCGTCCAGCTCACGGTGGCGGATGGTCTCCACGCGCGTGCCGTGGGCCTGCGCGAGCGTGGCCGCCACCTGCACGCTTCGGTGCGCCTGGTTGTCCACCAGGATCGCGTCCTTCTCCGTCGCCAGGGTGGGCAGCACCATCTGGTGCCCCAGCGTGGTGGACGGCGTGGCGAGCGCGTAGCCGCCGAAGAGCGCCGAGAGCCGCGCCTCCAGCTCCGCGTATGGCGCCGCGGACGCGTAGCCGCGCGACTGCGAGAACTGGGTGCCGTAGCGCCGTACCGCGTCCGTCACCCCCTGGAGGAGCGCCGGATTGAATTCCAGCCCCAGGTACGAGCACGAGCCGAACGTCACCAGCGGCCGTCCCTCCACGTGGATCGTGCGGCCGTGCAGCGGCTCGTCGTCCGTCTGCTGGAACAGGACGCCGCGGTGGCGAGCCTGGCGATGTATGCCTTCGACGATGGAAAGCTGCTCCGAAGCGTTCATGTAGCTCTCGCGAGTGGCTGCGAAACGGATGTGGGTTTGGAGGATGAGGATAACGGTGGCGCGACTTGCATCCGTCTCATGGGCCCACCCGGCCGCGGACGGATCGTGAGGCAGGAGCTGGATGCACGGCGCGGAGGCGTCACGGGGACGTCTCGCCGACGATGATTCCCACCCTGGACGACGACGGCACCGAGAGATTGGAAAAAGCCGGGGCCGCGTACATCACGCGGCCCCGGTTTTTGATCGAATGGAGAACGAGCGGCTACCAGCTGCTGTCGCGGCCGTCCAGCTCGTACTTGGCCAGCATGCGGTGGATGGTCTTGCGGTCGATGCCGGCCGTCCGCGCCGCCTGCGAGATGTTGCCGCCGTGGCGGCGCAGCAGGTCGCGCAGGTACTCCTTTTCGAACAGCGTGATGGCGTCGTTCTTGGCGTCGTGGAACGGCAGGTCCGCCGAGTACGCGATGGTGGGCCGGGTCCCGTTGGTCGGCCCCATCGTCAGCTCTTCCGGCAGGTCCTCGGTGTCGATCTCCTGCCCCGGCAGGCACATGGAGGTGATGCGCTCCGTCACGTTCTGCAGCTCGCGCACGTTGCCCGGCCAGTGGTAGTCGCTCAGCACCCGCAGCGCCTCGGCGCTGAAGCGCAGGTTCCCCCGCTCGTAGTCCGTCCCGAAGCGCCGCAGAAAGTGCGTCGCGAGCGCCGGGATGTCCTCGCGTCGCTGCCGCAGGGGCGGAAGACGCACCGGAACCACGTTCAGGCGGTACAGCAGGTCCTGCCGCAGCACGCCGTCGCGCACCGCCTGCTCCGGGTCGCGGTTGGTGGCCGAGACCCAGCGCACGTCGATGGGGATCTCCACGTCGCCACCCACGCGGCGAATGCGGCGCTCCTGGATCACACGGAGGAGCTTGGCCTGGAGGTCCATGCTCATCTCCGAGATCTCGTCCATGAAGAACGTGCCGCCCGACGCCACCTCCAGCAACCCGCGCTTCTCCCGGTCCGCGCCCGTGAACGATCCCTTCTCGTGGCCAAAGAGCTCGCTCTCCAGCAGGTTGTCGGGGAGCGCCGCGCAGTTGATGGCCATGAACGCGCGCCCCGACCGCCGGCTGTTGGCGTGGATGGCCCGCGCGATGAGCTCCTTGCCCGTGCCCGACTCGCCGGAGATGAACACGCTGGCGTCCGTTGGCGCCACGCGCGAAACCACCGAGAACACCTTCTGGATGCTCTCGCTGGTGCCGATGATGTTCTCGAAGCTGTAATGCTTCTTGAGCTGGTCGCGCAGGTGGGCGTTGTCGCGCACCAGCTGCACCTGCTGCGCCGCCCGGCCGATGAGAATGCGCAGCTGCGTGGCCGTGAACGGCTTGGGGATGTAGTCGTACGCGCCCGCGCGGATGGCCTCCACGCTGCTGTCCACCGTGGCGAAGCCGGTGATCATCACCACCAGCGTCTCGGGCGCCTGCTTCTTGATCTCCTTGAGGAGCGTAAGGCCGTCCATGTCGGGCAGCATCAGGTCCGTCAGCACGATGTCCGGCCGGTGCCGGCGCAGCGTGTCGAGGGCGTTCTTGCCGCGGCCTTCCGTAAAGACGGTGTATCCTTCGCTGGACAGGATCTGCCCACAGCTCTTCACCAGCAACTCTTCGTCGTCGCAGATCAGCACGCTGATCGGAACGTCCGAGCTCGGGGCTTCGCTCATTGTTCTAGCCGGAGAGGAGCGGGTGGATGGAGTCCCGTCGTATGATAGTTGAGGACACTTGCTGACAGCAGTATACCTTCGGAAGGGCTGTGGGGCAACCATGCCGCAGCAGAATCGCGAACTCCTACGCGCGAAACGCAATTTTCTCGCATCGATCGGGTCACCAGCGACCCAGTTCCGCACGGTCCGGACGTTGTGCCGGCGCTCGGAGAAGGGCTGTACGGGTGCACCTGTGTTGTCCCATCCGCGGCGACATGGGATCGGCTGGTGGAACTGCGGGTTACAGGGGACAGGTTACAGGTTATGGCCTGCAACTACGCCAAACAGCCCCCGCCCCCGGCCAATGCGCCGGGGGCGGGGCTGTTTTCTTCTGCGGATGAACGACGGTCCCGCGCACGACCAGGTTCGCAGCCGATCTGCCGGCCTCCCTCCAAGCGGTTGAAACCGCGGCTCGCACATCACGAAGTCCGCCTCCGCGGACTGCACCGCCGCCTCCCGTGCGCAGCGCCAGAGCTCCCGGCGAGGACCGTCGTTGGTGTCGGCGCAGGCCGACAGTGTGATGTTGTAGCCGCGAATTCATTCGCTCTCGCCGCCCCTATCCGCTCCTCGCCCCCGCGATCTCCCTCGCGCCCGCG
>DATING010000374.1:0-5105 GCA_035474555.1 Longimicrobium sp.
GGGCACCGTCCGGGGAGTCCGGCCCCCCCGCTCAGTTCCGGAACAGGTAGCTGAGCTTGAGGAACAGGCCGTCCGTCCGGGGGGCCAAGCCGTCGAAGCGGAACGCCTCGTCGTCCGTGACCTCGCGGCCGTAGCCCAGGAACGCCGCGGTGCCGGGCGTGGGGCGCCAGCTCAGCAGCAGGTCCAGCCGCAGCGGGTTGAGCTGCGGGTCGTCCCACGCCGGACGGTTGCCGCGGCGCACGCGGAAGGACTCGCCCTCGCGCAGGTACGGACGGCCGTCGGGGGCGCGCAGCACGTCCACCTCCTCCACCGCGTACTGCGCCAGGCCGCGGACGGCGAACGCGCGGGTGAGCTGGTACTCCGCCCGCAGCCGCGGCACCAGCGCGCGCGAGTAGCGCGACCCGTCGTGATCGCGGAACAGCAGCACGCGGCGCAGGCTGGCATCCACCCGCAGCGCCTCCGTGGGCCGCAGCGCGACGGCCGCCTCCAGCGACTGCCCCCGTCCGCGGGTTCCTTCCGCAAAGATGGGCACCGCGCCGAATTCGGCCTCGACCGACAGGTCCATCCACTTGAAGTACGATGACTCCACCTCGATCGACACGCCGTTCAGCCCGCCCACCCGCGTGTCCACCAGCGCGTCGCCCGTCTCGAAGCCGTCCGGCACGGGGACCGCGTAACCGGCGTAGTCCGACGGGTCCAGCGTGTAGAAGCCGCGCCCCACGCTCACCTCCACGTCCAGGTTGCCGCGCAGCTCCGCCTCCAGCCCCAGCCCCGCCTCGCCCTCCACGCCTCCGCCGCCCCGCCAGAACTCCCGCCCCGTGTGCAGCAGGCCGGCGTTCTGCACGAAGTCCACGTTCTCCAGCAGGGCCCCGGGCGCGCCGTACCAGGAAAGGCGGTTGCGGCCACTCAGCTCCGTGATGCCCGTCCGCCGCACGAACCCCGTTTCGGTGACGAAGTCCTCCGGCACGTCGCGCAGGGTGTAGATGAAGCCCCAGTGCCGCGCCGTGCGGTCCAGGTACACCTGTCCGATGTGGGCCGCGCGCGCGTCCAGCGACACGGGCACGCGGGTGCCCGGCAGTCCCGCGGAGTCCGTGCCGGCCGCGTCCGGCGCCCACGCGCGCGTCCAGCTGCCGCCCAGCTGGCCACCCGCCATGTACACCCTGCCAAAGCGGATGCGCGCATCCGCCGCGGCCACGCGGTTGTAGGCCCCGCCCAGCTCGCGGCTCGTCGCCAGCAGGCCGAGGGTGGAGCCCGCCCCCACGTCGCGCCGCAGACGGGCGATCTGCACCAGGGCCCGCCGGCGCTCCGGGGCGTACGGGTCGGGATCGTTGCGCGGCGCATCGTCCACGGCGCCCAGCCACGCCAGGTTCATCGCGCCCACCTTGCCCGTGACGCGCGCCCCGGCGGCCGGCGCCACCAGGGAGCGCGTGTAGACCAGCGGCTCCGGGGTGTCGAACAGGTCCGCGCCCTCCAGGAAGAAGGGCCGCTTCTCCTCCAGCGACAGGGCAAAGCGCTCGTTGACGGTGATCTGGTCCGCGTCCGCCTCGACCGTGCTGAAGTCCGGGTTGAGCGTGGCGTCCAGCGTGAGCTCGCTGGTGATGCCGTACTTGAGGTTCACGCCCACGTCCGGCTCCGTGGATCCGCGGCGGAATCCATCGTCCTCGGTGGTCCCCTCGCGCCGGGCGGTGAACGTCGGGTTCACCTCCAGCAGCCGGCCCGGCCGCAGCCCCTCGATGCCGGAGAGCGTGCCGCTGGACGCGAGCTCCGGCTGGCTGCGCCGGCGCGGCGCCCAGCTTTCCTCCGCCCCCGCGGCCGGGATCACGCGGACGACGTTCATCCCCCACGTCTGCGCCCCCCCGGCGGGGAACTTGAGCGAGCGCAGGGGGATGCGGATCTCCACCTCGTACCCCTCGCCCGTCAGCCGCCCGCGCGAGTCGAAGACGAAGTCGGGGCTGAAGGTGAAGCCCTCGAAGGAGCCGTCCGCGAAGGTTCCGTCCTGCTGGATGCCCAGCGGATTGACGAAGATGGCGAACGCGCGGCGCCGGTCGTGAAAGGTGTCCAGGAGGATGCGGACGTGGTCGTCGGACGTGATCTGATCACGTTCCGCCAGCGTACTGCGGATGGACGACGGGTCCGCCGCGTGCGCGCGGATGCCGATGAACAGCTCGCGCGGCGTGTAGAAGACGAGCACCTCCGTCCGCTCGCGCGCGGGCGTGCCCTCGGCGGGGGCGGATTGCGTGAAGCCGGTGAGGACGGCGGCGCGCTGCCACTGCGCCTCGTCCAGCCGTCCGTCTACGCGGACGCCGGCGTCTTCCACGCGGGGGATGCGAGCGTCGAGCTGGCCGCGCGCGCCATCATAGACGGCGGCGGGCACGGGGATGGTGTCGGCGAAAAGCGGGCAGGCCGGCGCGCAGGCGAGGGCGCCGGCCATCAACAGCGAGATCATGCGTGGCGGAGTTCGGGTCGGTGGGACAGGCCGCAAAGATATCCCCCCGCACTCCCCCGGTCGACCCCACACCACCCGCCGGAATCTGGGGATCCCCATCCTGTTGCCCGCGGATGATCCGGAGCGACAGATGATCCGTCTCCCCTGTAACCCGCACCCGGTAACCTGTAACCTGTAACCTGTAACCTGTAACCTGTAACCTGTAACCTGTCCCCTGTAACCTGTCCCCTGCCCTACTTCTTCTTCCGATTGCGCTTGCGGGCTTCCTTCTCGGCCTTGCGGCGGGCTTTCGCCTTGGCCTCGGCGTTCGTGGGGGGACGGACGGAGCCCTCGCGGTGCAGCGCCATCACCGTTTCCGGCGGCGGGGGCGTGGTGCGCTCGGAAAGGAGGCCGAGCTCGATCTGCATGTCCTCCCAGTCGCCGCCGACGGTCAGGTCCACGGCGTGCGCCGCGAATGCCGCTTCCATCAGCGGCGCGGCATCCTTCTCCCCCAGGCCGACCAGATCCGCGACCAGGTAGGCGTTGATCAGCCGGCTCTGGTGGTCCCAGTCCTCCAGCTGCTTCACGAGGATGGCCGCCGCCTCGTCGCGCCGCTCGGGGTGCTCGTGCGCCACGTTGGCGATCACCGCCGCCGCGGCCAGCCGCACCTCCTCGTTGCGCTCCTCGTCAAAGAGCAGCAGCGTGGCGCCGTGCAGCGCCGCGCCGCCGATCATCCCCAGCACGGCCGGCACCTCCTCCACCACCCAGGGATGCTCGATCTCGCGCTCCAGTAGCGCGAGCAGCGGCTCCGCGGCCGCGTCCGCCTCCAGCTGCGCGAGCGAGCGCCAGGCGTGCACGGGCGCCCAGCCGGCGGGATCGCGCTCCTCGGCGGCGTGCAGCGCGGGGTCCGTGGCCATGCGGATGAGCGCCGGCACGTGGCGCGGCTCCAGCCCCAGGTTGCGGTAGTCCGGCCAGGTGCGGCGGCGCGCCGGCTCCGCGCCGAGCTTGAGCAGGCGGTCCACGGGCGGGAGATACGGCACGGTCATCGAAGGTCGGACGTCAGGGTGATGATGATGTGGATCGGCCCGCATCGCTCCCGGCCGAAGCGAGCAGGTTCCGTGCGGGGCCAACCGCAGGTGCGGATCGACGACCGCGGGCTGTGCACGGGCCGGATCGGTGCGCGAGGGCCGCGGTCGAGCACGGCCGAGTAGATCCTTCGGTCGGCGCCAGAGATCCAGTGCGGGAGAGTGCCATCGGCGCCTCCCTCAGGAAAACAAAGCGGCGGGTTGATTTGTATCCGCCGCAAACATCAACCGAAAAAGCAGCCTCAGTACTCCACCGCGCTCAGCGCGCGCAGCTTGTCCCAGCGGTGCTCCGCAGTGACGGTGCGGATGGTGCCGCTGCGGCCGCGCATCAGCAGGCTGGACGTGGTGGCGCCGCCGCGCGTGTAGCGAACGCCGGGGAGCAGCACGCCGTCCGTGATCCCCGTCGCGGCAAAGAACACGTCGTCGCTGGCCACCAGGTCGTTCTCCGTGAGGATGCGCGCCACGTCCATCCCGGCGTCGCGCACGGCATCCGCCTCTTCCGCGCTTTGCGGGGCCAGGCGCCCGAGCATGGCCCCGCCCAGCGCCTGCACGGCGCACGCGGCGATCACTCCCTCCGGCGTGCCGCCGATCCCCGTCAGCAGGTCCACGCCGCTCCCCTCGCGCGCGGCCATCAGCGCGCCGGCCACGTCGCCGTCCGTGCGCAGCAGCACGCGCGCACCGGCCGCGCGGATGGCCGCGATACGGGCCTGGTGGCGCGGCTTGTCCAGCACGAACACCGTCAGCTCGCCCACGGAGCGGCCCACGGCGCCCGCGACCATCGACAGCACGTCGGCCATGGGCGCGTCCAGCATCTCCGGGCGCAGCAACGGCGCGGCGGCGGGGCCCACCACGAGCTTGTCCATGTAGTACGCCGGCCCCGGCGACCACATCGTCCCCCGCGGCGCCACGCCGACGACGGAGATGGCGTCCGGCGCGCCGCGGGCCAGCAGCGTGGTGCCCTCCACGGGATCCACGGCCACGTCCACCTGCCGCCCGCGGCCGCTCCCCACCGCCTCGCCATTGTACAGCATGGGCGCGCGGTCCTTGGCGCCCTCGCCGATCACCACCACGCCGTCCAGGTCCGCCGTGCTCAGCACCAGGCGCATGGCTTCCACGGCCGCGCCGTCGCCGGCCTCCTTGTCGCCGCGTCCCACCCAGCGCGCGGCCGCCAGCGCGGCGGCTTCCGTGACCCGCACCAGGTCCAGGGCCAGGTTACGGCCCGGCGTCTCGTTCATCTCCGTCTCCACGGCTCGGTCTACGGCACTCCGTCCTGCACGGCTCTATCGGACGGCGGGAACATACGCGCGCACGCTTCCGGAGGCCACGCGCGGACGCTGGCCCCATCCCGGACCGCCGCTTACTTTGTTCACCTCCGCGCCGCAGCCCGATCCGTCCTCCCGCGAGAGGAGCCCAGCAGATGAGCGAGTACCAGTACTACGAGTTCCAGGCCGTCGACCGGGCGCTCTCCAAGGAGGAGATGCGCAGCCTGCGCGCGATCTCCAGCCGTGCCGACATCACGCCCAGCAGCTTCGTAAACACCTACAACTACGGCGATTTCCGGGGCGATGCGTGGAAGGTGATGGAGCAGCACTTCG
>DATING010000375.1:0-2009 GCA_035474555.1 Longimicrobium sp.
CCTGCCCGCGAAGCGGGGGAGGGGGCCGGGGGGAGGGGGCCCTCCGTCCGTGCACGATGCTCCGCTCCCCCGGCACGCATCCATCCCACCTCCCCCAGGGGTTTTGGGGGAGGTCGCGAGGAACGAGCGGGTGGGGGCGCCGCGGGAGGCCCGTCCCCATGCACGACCTGCCGTTCTCCCCCTCTCCCGGCGCAGTTTGCCGGGGGAGGGGGCCGGGGGGTGGGGGGACTCGCGGCGCGCCCGTTCCGCCCGTAGCTTGCGGCGCAAACCGATGGCGCAATCCGCTCCCCACATCGAGATCGACCCATGAGACGGATCCTGCTCTCCGCCGCGGCCGCGGGGCTGCTGGCCCAGGCCGCCGCCGCCCAGGCGCCGCGCATCACCCCCGCCGAGATCGACGGGCACCTGCGCTTCCTGTCGTCGGACCTGCTGGAGGGCCGCGCCCCCGCCACCCGCGGCGGGCGGCTCACGGCCGAGTACATCGCCAGCCAGCTGCGCGAGAGCGGCGTGGAGCCGGGCGTGGGCGACAGCTACTTTCAGCGCGTGCCCATCGACATCGTGGGCGCGGACCCGGCCACCATCCAGGTCGCCGCGAGCGGCCGCGCCACGGCCCGCCTGCGCTACCCCAAGGACGTGGTCGTCTGGGCGGGTTCCGCGGCGGAGCGCAGCACGGCGGACGGCGAGCTCGTCTTCGTGGGATACGGCTCGACCGCGCCCGAGTACCGGTGGGACGACTTCAAGGGGACGGACGTGCGCGGCAAGGTGCTGCTCGTGCTCGTGAACGATCCCCCCGCGCCGGCGGACGACGCCAACCGCTTCGGCGGGCGGGCCATGACGTACTATGGCCGCTGGACGTACAAGTTCGAGGAGGCCGAGCGGCGGGGCGCGGCGGGGATGCTCATCATCCACACGACCGAGCAGGCCGGCTACCCCTGGCACACCGTCACGGGCTCCTGGGCCAAGGAGCAGCGCATGGTCCCGCGCAGCCCCGCGCTCCCCGCGCCGCTGGGTGTGCGCGGATGGATCACGGACAGCGCCGCCACCTCCCTCCTGACCCAGGCCGGACTCAACTTGGCCGACCTGCGCCGCCGGGCTGAGTCGCGCGACTTCCGCCCCGTCCCGACGGGCATCCGGATGAACGCGAGCTTCACCAACACGGTGCAGCACCTGGAGTCCGAGAACGTCGTGGGCATCGTGCGCGGCGCCGATCCCGCCCTGCGCGACGAGTACGTGGCGTTCAGCGGGCACTGGGACCACCTGGGCATCGGCCCCAAGGTCAACGGCGACTCCATCTACAACGGCGCGCTGGACAACGCGTCCGGCGTGGCCAACCTGCTCGCCGCCGCGCGCGTGGCCGTGCAGGCGCCCCGGCCCAAGCGGTCGCTGCTCTTCGTCTTCGTGACGGCGGAAGAGTCGGGGCTGCTGGGATCGGAGTTCTTCGCGCAGAACCCCACCGTGCCCATCGCCAGCATCGTGGCCAACGTGAACGTGGATGGCGGCAACCTGCTGGGCCGCTCCACGGACTTCCGCGTGCTGGGCGAGAACAAGAGCAGCCTGGGTGCGCAGTTCGCGCGGATGATCGGCGGCCGCGGCTGGCGCACCTCGCCGGATGAGCACCCGGAGCGCGGCTACTTCTACCGCTCGGACCACTTCTCCTTTGCCAAGGCGGGCGTCCCGGCCGTCTCCATTGCCGCGGGCACGCAGTACGAGGGGCAGCCGGCGGGGTGGGGGACGGCGCGGCAGGAGGAGTACACCGCGCGCTGCTACCACCAGCCCTGCGACGAGTACCGCCCGGACTTCAACCTGGCCGGCGCCGCGCAGCTGGCCGAGCTGGTGCTGGACTTCGGGATGGAGCTGGCGAACGGCACCGTCATGCCCACGTGGAGCCCGGATGCGGAGTTCCGCCGGCCCAGCCGGTAACGGAAGTGCGGGAGTGCGAAAGTGCGGAAGTGCGGAAGTGCGGGAGTGCGGGAGTGCGGGAGTGATGGGGTTCGGGCCAGGGCGGGGGT
>DATING010000376.1:0-4673 GCA_035474555.1 Longimicrobium sp.
CCTGTAACCTGTAACCTGTAACCTGTAACCTGTAACCTGTAACCTGTAACCTGTAACCTGTAACCCGCAGTTGCAGGCTATTCCCTGTTCCCTGCCGTTCAGGCCGCCTTTTCCTCTTCCTCGCGCAGCTTGCAGTCCAGGCAGTACCGCGCGTGGGGAAGGGCCTCCAGCCGCTGGAAGGGGATGTCCTTCTTGCAGCCATGGCAGATGCCGAAGCCCTCCGGGTCCTTGTACAGGCGGCGCAGCGCCTCCTCGATGCGGTACAGGTAGCGGCCTTCCTTGCTGGCGAACAGGAAGGACTTTTCGCGCTCCATCGCGTCGGTCCCCTGGTCGGCCATGTGGAACGAATAGCTGGAAAGGTCCGCGTCGGCGCTTTCACGGCTCAGCTTGCTGTTCTGCTGAAACCGGCCCAGGGAACGCAGGATCTTCTCGCGCTCGCGAACAAGGAGACGCTCGATCTGTTCGAGCTCTGTCCGATTCATCGCCTGTCTCGCCTGTGAAATGGGATGTGGGGCCGGCACCTCAACATCAAGGCACTCTGCCGCGGGGGGATCGCGCCGGAAGAACATCCGTTCACCGGCGCGGCGCGGAACAGCCTGGAAATGTACCACGTTCAGGGCGTTTTGTTCAACCCTGCGCCCTTGGAATCGTATGAAAGCGGGAGGTGCGACACGGGAGGGAAGCAGTCCAATCCGCCCGGAGCGCGGAGAGCGCGGCGGGTGCCGCGTTCCCCCGCGCCCCTCCACGGGGGACTCAGCCGCCGAAGTAGCGCTCCACCAGGCGCACCACGTCGTTGCCGTTGGCCCACAGCATCAATCCCACGACGATGATGAGCCCCACGTGCGACAAGCGGATGCGCGCCTCCAGCGAGAGCGGGCGCCCGCGGACGGCCTCGAACGCCAGGAACATCAGGTGCCCGCCGTCCAGGATAGGGATGGGCAGCAGGTTCAGCACGGCCAGGTTCACGGACAGGAACGCCAGGAAGAGCAGGAAGGTGGCGGGCCCCTGCTCCGCGCTGTCGCCCGACGCCTCCCCGATGGCCAGCAGCCCGCCCAGGTTGCGCGGCGACAGGGCGCCCGTGAACAGGTCGCGCAGCGTCGTCAGCAGCAGCTTGATCATCCGCCACGTTTCGCTGGTCCCGTACGCCAGCGCCTCGCCGAAGCCCAGCCGGCGGTAGGCCAGGGTGGGAAGCTCCGACGCACCGATCTTGCCCACCGTGAGCTTGCCTTCCGTCGCCGCGCGCGGCGTGATCGTCACGTTGCGCCGCTCGCCCCTCGTCTCTACCACCAGCGCCAGCGGCTTGCCGGGGCTGGCGCGCACCAGCTGCACCGTCTCGGGCCAGGTGGCCACCGGCGTTCCGGCCACGCTGACGATGCGGTCTCCGATCCGCAGCCCCGCGTCCGCCGCGGGGTCGTCCGGCACCAGCGCGCCGATCACCGGCTCCGAGAGCGGCCGCAGCACGCCAATCAGCGTGTCGCGGCTGAGCTCGGCCGCCGGCAGGTTCAGCGTGACGGCGGGCCGATTCTCCAGCCCCAGCGCCACGGCCCCCGCCGGCGCCGCCCGCAGCGCCTCCACGATTTCGTCGTAGTTGGCCACGGGCTTGCCCGCCACGGAGGTCACCCGCACGCCCAGGGGCACGTTGGCGGCCTGCGCCGCCGAACCGCCCACGGTGGTGATGGGCGCCAGCCGCGTTTCCTTGACGTACTGCTTTCCCTGCACGGCGGCCAGCCCGATGTTCACCAGCAGGGCGAACAGCAGGTTCATGATCACGCCGGCGGAGATCACCCAGGCGCGGGCCCACAGGGGCTTGGCGTCAAAGGTCCGCGAGGGGTCCACGGGGGGCGCCTGCTCGCCGCCCTCCAGCACCTCCATGGCCTCGTCGTCCTCCATCCCCGCCATCTTCACGTAGCCGCCCAGGGGGATGGCGGAGATCACGAACTCCGTCTCGCCCCACCAGAAGCCGGCCACGCGGGGGCCCAGCCCCAGCGAAAAGCGCGGCGCGGCGATGCCCACGGACTTCGCGGCAAAGAAGTGCCCGAACTCGTGGATCAGGATCAGTACGGAAAGCGCGACCAGGGTCGACAGGATCGTCAGCACGGGGCCAGCCGGGTCAGATAGGTGTGCGCGGCGCGCCGGGCCCATGCATCGGCCTCGCGCACGTCGTCCAGGGTGCGAACGGGTCCGCCGGTCCAGCGGTCCAGGGCGTCGGCGATGGCGTCCGCGATGCCGCCAAAGGGAATGCGGCCCGCCAGGAACTCGTCCACCGCCACCTCCTTGGCCGCGTTGAACACCGCGGGCATCGTGCCGCCGGCCCGCCCCGCCCGAACCCCCAGGGCAAAGGCGGGAAAGCGGTCGGCCCGCACGGGCTCGAAGGTCAGCGTCCCCGCCGCCACGGGGTCGAAGCGCCGGCTGTCGTACGGCAGCCGCGCGGGATACGACAGGGCATACAGGACGGGCAGCTCCATGGTCGGAAAGCCCATCTGCGCCAGCACGGAGCCGTCCACCATCTCCACCATGGAGTGGATGATCGACTGCGGGTGCACCACCGCCTCGATGCGCTCGTACGGCACGCCGAACAGGAAGTGCGCCTCGATGACCTCCAGCGCCTTGTTGGCCAGCGTGGCGCTGTCGATGGTGATCCGGGCGCCCATGTCCCAGGTGGGATGCCGCAGGGCGTCGGCCGCCGTGGCGGACGAGATCAGCTCCGGCGCCCACTCGCGAAAGGGCCCGCCGGACGCCGTGATGATCAGCCGGCGCACCTCGGATGCGGGGGAGCCGCACAGGCACTGGAAGATGGCGCTGTGCTCGCTGTCCACGGGGATCAGTTCGCCCCCGCCCCGCTCCGCCGCCTGCAGCACCAGCGGCCCGCCGCACACCAGCGACTCCTTGTTGGCCAGGGCCACGCGCTTGCCCGCCCCCAGCGCCGCCAGCGTGGGCTCCAGCCCCGCCGCGCCCACCAGGGCGTTGACGACGATGTCCGCGTCCGGGTGCGTGGCGGCCTCGATCAGCGCCTCCCGTCCGCTCGCCCAGCGCGTGCCCGTCCCCCGGTCCGCCGGGACCTCCGCGTCGGAGAGGACGGCCAGGGCCGGCTTGTGGCGGGCGGCGAGGGCCCGCAGCGCGTCCACGCTGCGGTGCGCCGTCAGCGCCACGGCGCGAAAGCGCTCGGGGTGCTGCTCCAGCACGGCCAGCGCGCTGGCGCCGATGGACCCGGTGGCTCCCAGGATGGCGACGCCCTTCATCGCCCCCTCACGGCCCCACGTACAGGTGAAAGAACGCGTATCCCAGGGGAAGCGTAAAGAGCAGCGAGTCGAAGCGGTCCAGCGCCCCGCCGTGCCCCGGCAGCAGCGTCCCCGAGTCCTTTACGCCCACGTCGCGCTTCCACAGCGATTCCGCCAGGTCCCCCGCCTGCGCCGCGACGGACACCAGCAGGCCGAACACGGCGCCCTCCGCGATGCTGGGCACGTAGGTGCCGAAGCGCGCGAGCACCAGTGAATAGGCCGCACCGGCCACCAGGGTTCCCACCACGGCCGAGACGGCGCCTTCCACCGTCTTCCCGGGGCTCACCTTGGGGATCAGCTTGTTCTTGCCCAGCGCCCGCCCGCCGAAGTAGGCGAAGCTGTCGCTCACCCAGGTCAGCAGCACGGGGGAAAGGAGGATGGCGGCGGCGTGCAGCGGGTCGTCCACGCGCGGCAGGTGGCGCAGCAGCAGGCCGAACCCCAGCAGCGCCGCGTATCCCGCGCCGAAGACGGTCACGGCCACGGACAAGAGCGGCTCGCCCTCCACGCCGTGCGTCCAGATGGCGGCGGTGGCGGCGGCGGCGGCCAGCAGGATGAGCACCCAGACGGGGAGGGTGCTGGCGAGCCCCGCCCGCGGGTCCACGCCGGCCGCCAGGACCATCGCCGCGGCGCCCGCCATCCCCAGCGTCTCCAGGGGGCGCGGCGCCTTGCGGGCGGCCATGCGGTACATCTCGCGGGCCGTCAGCGCGGCGCAGACGGCCAGCAGCGCGGCCAGGTACCATCCACCGAGGTAGATGGCGCCGAGGGCCAGGAGAACGCCGGGAATCGCGACGAGGACGCGGGTGCGCGTCTCGGAACCGGCCACGTCAGGTCGCGAGCACGCGGCCGAATCGCCGCTCGCGCCGCTGAAAGTCCAGGATGGCGCGGAACAGCTGCTCGCGGCCAAAGTCCGGCCACAGCACGGGCGACACGTACATCTCCGTGTAGGCCAGCTGCCAGAGCATGAAGTTGCTCAGCCGCATCTCCCCCGAGGTGCGGATCAGCAGGTCGGGATCGGGGTCGGGGGCAAAGTACAGCTGCTCGGCGAACAGTTCCTCGTCGATCTCGCCGGGCATGAGCGTGCCCTCGCGCACGCGCTCGGCCAGGCGGCGCGCGGCCGTCACCAGCTCGTCGCGGGCGCCGTAGCTGATGGCCAGGTTCAGGCGCATCTTGGTGCCGCCGCGCGTGTGGTCCACGATGGACTGGATGGCGGCGCGGGTGCGGGGCCCCAGGCGGTGCAGGTCGCCGATGGCGCGCACCTCGATCCCCTTTTCCTTGAGCTCCTTGCGCTCGCGGCGCACGTAGAGCTCCAGCAGCGCCATGAGCGCCGACACCTCGGTCGGGGGCCGCTGCCAGTTCTCGGAGCTGAAGGCGAAAAGGGTGAGCACCTCCACCCCC
>DATING010000377.1:0-7692 GCA_035474555.1 Longimicrobium sp.
CTCGTGTGCATCAGTCAGCCTCGTTCGTAGTGAGCGCAGGCGCCGGCTGCGGGAGCGGCGACCGCGGGAAAGGGAGGAAGGCGCGCCGTACCTCGCGCTCCTTCCACAGCGAATAAACCGCGGGGATCACGACCAGCGTAAGGATCGTCGACGACACCATCCCGCCCACCATGGGCGCGGCGATCCGCTTCATCACATCGGCCCCGGTTCCGTGGCTCCACAGGATGGGGAGCAGGCCCGCGATGATCGCGGTGACGGTCATCATCTTGGGACGGACGCGCTCCACGGCTCCGTGCTCCACCGCCGCGTCGACGTCCGCACGGGTCCGGAGCGTGCCCGCGTGCAGCCGGTCGCGGTATGCGTGGTCCAGGTAGAGCAGCATCACCACGCCGGTCTCCGCCGCTACGCCGGCCAGGGCGATGAACCCGATGCCGGTGGCCACGCTCGTGTTGTAGCCGAGGAGCCACATCAGCCACACACCGCCCACCAGGGCGAAGGGCAGCGAGAGCATGACGATCGCGCTCTCGGCCACGCTCCCGAACTGCCAGTAGAGGAGCAGGAAGATGATGGCCAGGGTGAGCGGGACCACGAACCGCATTCGCTGGGCGACCCGCTCCATGGCCTCGAACTGCCCCGACCACTCCAGCCGGTATCCCGGCGGCAGGTCCAGCTCCCGGTCCAGCACGGCGCGCGCTTCCGCGACGTAGCCGCCGATGTCGCGGCCGCGCACGTCCACGTAGACGATGTTGTTCAGGTACGCGTTCTCGGACTTGATCAGCGTCGAGCCGGGGACCACGCCAATCGTGGCGAGCTCGCCCAGCGAGACCTGCGCGCCTGTAGGCGTGGCGACCAGCGTGCCCGCGATCTTCTCCGGCGAATCGCGGAGCTCGCGCGGATAGCGCACGAGCACTGAGTAGCGCTCGCGTCCTTCGATCACCTGGCCGGCCGGCATGCCGCCCACCGCGGCCATGAGCGCCATCTGCACGTCGTCCACAGTCATTCCGTACCGTGCGGCCGCGGCGCGGTCCACGCTGATGTCGAGGTACCGTCCACCCACGGCACGCTCGGAGAACACCGAGCCGGTGCCCCGCACCCTCTGCAGGTGCCCCTCTACCTGTTTGCCGATGCGGTCCAGCACGGCCAGGTCCGGTCCGAAGATCTTCACGCCGACGGGCGTCTTGATGCCGGTGGCCAGCATGTCGAGCCGGTTCTTGATCGGCATGGACCACATGTTTGCCACGCCCGGCGTCTTTACGGTGCGGTTCAGCTCGGAGAGGATTGAATCGTAGTCCACGCCCGCGCGCCACTCCGACTCCGGCTTCAGGATCGCGGTCGTCTCGATCATCGACATGGGCGCCATGTCGGTCGCTGTCTCCGCCCTCCCGATCTTCCCCAGCACCATCTCCACTTCGGGCACGCGCGCGATCGCCCGGTCCCGCTGTGTCAGGATCTGCTTCGCCTGGCCCGCGCCAACGCCCGGGAAGAGCGACGGCATGTCGACCACGCTCCCCTCGTTGAGCGGCGGCATGAACTCGCTCCCGAGCCGTGACCATGGCAGCAGCGTGGCCAGGAGCACCAGGGCGGCGACGCCGACCGTGGCCCAGCGGTGCCGGAGCACCCCTTCGATCACGGGCCGGTAGGCCCGCATGAGGGCGCGGTTGACGGGATTGGCCGCCTCCGGCTTCACCCCGGTCCGGATTACCAGCCCCATCAGCACCGGGACCAGCGTGATGGACAAGAGCGCCGCGGCCGCCATGGCGAGGGTCTTGGTCCAGGCCAGGGGCTTGAAGAGCCGCCCTTCCTGTGCCTCCAGCGCGAAGACGGGGATGAAGGAGAGGGTGATGATGAGCAGCGAGGTGAAGAGCGCGGGGCCCACCTCCTTGGCGGAGTCGGTGACGAGCTCCCAGTGGGTGAGCGGCCGTCCCTCGCGGTCGTTCCGCTCCATGTGCCTGTGGAGGTTCTCCACCATCACGATCGCCGCGTCGATCATCGCCCCGATCGCGATGGCGATTCCGCCCAGCGACATGATGTTCGCGTTCAGGCCGATCACGCGCATGGCCAGGAACGCCATCAGCACGCCGATGGGGAGCGTGAGGATCGCGACCAGCGCGCTCTGCGCATGCAGCAGGAAGAGGATCGTGACGAGCGCCACGATGATGGACTCCTCCACCAGCTTCTCCCGGAGCGTCGCGATCGCGCGCCGGATCAGGCCGGAGCGGTCGTAGCCGGACACGAAGGTAACGCCCTCCGGCAGCGCGGCCTCGACCTCGGCCATCTTCGCCTTGACGCCCTCGATGACCGCGAGCGGGTTCTCGCCGTACCGCATGACCACGAAGCCGGTCACGACCTCGCCCCGGCCGTTCAGGTCCGAGATCCCGCGCCGGATCTCGGGTCCTACCTGCACGTTCGCCACGTCGCCGACGGTGATGGGGACGCCGCCGGGCCCGGTGCCGAGGGCGACGGCGCGGATGTCCTCCAGCCCGGAGAAGCGCCCGCGCCCGCGCACCACGTACTCCGTGCCGCCCATCTCCAGCACGCGCCCGCCTACGTCCTGGTTGGAGGCCTGAACGGCGCTCACGACGGCCGACATCGGGATTCCGTAGGCCAGGAGCCTGGCCGGATCCGCCTCCACCTGGTACTGCTTCTCGAACCCGCCGAACGACGCGATCTCCGCCACGCCTGGGACGGCGGTGAGCGCTGGCCGGACGGTCCAATCCTGGAGCGAGCGGAGCTGCGCGAGGCTCAGGTTCCCGCTGGTGTCGGCCAGGATGTACTGCATTACCCAGCCGACGCCGGTCGCGTCCGGTCCCAGCATGGGCATCGCACCCTCCGGGAGCCGGTCGCGCACGCCGTTCAGGTACTCGAGCACACGGCTGCGAGCCCAGTACAGGTCGACGCCGTCGTCGAAGACCACGTACACGGCGGAGAGCCCGAACTGGCTCATGCCGCGCACGAACTTGGTCCCGGGCACCTTCAGCAGCTCGGTGGAGAGCGGATACGTGACCTGGTCCTCCACCAGCTCCGGCGCCTGGCCGGGCCACTCGGTCATCACGATGACCTGGACGTCCGACAGGTCCGGAATCGCGTCCACGGGGGTCCGGAGCATCGCCCAGACGCCGGCCAGCGTCACGGCGAGGGTGGCCAGGAGCACCGCGACGCGGTGCCCGACCGACCACTCGATGATTCGCTTCAGCATGGCGGGCTCACCTCCGCTCCGGGGGCATCGGCATGCCCTTCATGCCGGCGCCCTTCATGTCCATGCCTTCCATCCCCTCCATGTCCTCCATCTGGCCGGAGCCGCCCATGCCGATCATGCTGCGCATGGTCTCGGCGAGGTTGGACTCGGAGTCCAGGAGGAACTGGGCGGAGGTGACCACCCGCTGCCCGGGCTCAACGCCGGAGAGGATCTCGGTGTGCTCGCCCGCGGCGCGGCCGGTCTCGACCTCCTGCGGGGCTAGGCGGCCGCCGCCCAGGTCGACGAAGACGAGCGTGCGCTCGCCCGTGCGGACCACCGCCGACGAGGGCACGGTGAGCACAGTCCGCACGGGCGTGGACAGCCGTACGGTCGCGTACATCCCCGGCTTCAGGCGCCCCTCGGGGTTCGTGACCGCGATCCGCGCCTTCAGCGCGCGGGCCTCGGGCTGGAGAGTCGGATAGACGTACTCGACGGTCCCCGCGAGCGGCCGCCCCGGGAAGGCAGCGAACTCCACCGTGGCAGGCGTTCCCTCCGTCACGGCGCCGGCGTCCGCCTCGCGCAGCTCCGCCTCGACCCACACCCGCGAGAGGTCCGCGATGGTGTAGAGCGTCTGGCCGGCCTGTACGGCCTGCCCCCGGACGACGGGCTTGTCCACCACCACACCCGACGCGGGCGAGAAGAGGGTGAACGTGCGGCGTACCCGTCCTGTGCGGCGCACCTGCTCGATCTGCGCGGACGAGATGTCCCAGAGCCGCAGGCGCCGCTCAGCCGCGGCGACCAGGTCCGGCGAGCCCTGACCGACGCCGGGGACGGAGCTCTCGCCCAGAGTCCGCTGCAGCCGCGCGGCGAGCAGCAGCTCCTCTTGCGCGGCGACCAGATCGGGCGAATAGATCTCCAGCAGGGGCTCGCCCCGGCGTACGGGGCGACCCGTGAAGTCTACGTACAGGCGTTCCACGAACCCGGAGAACTTGGGCGCGACCTGCGCCATGCGCGTCTCATCGAACGCGACCGTGCCGACGGTGCGCACCTCGTCCTCCAGAGTGCGCTGCTCCGCGAAGCCGAACGTGATCCCGAACTCCTGGATCTGGGAGGCGGTGAGCCGTACCGAGCCGTCGGAGGGCATGTCCATCCCCGCCATTCCGTCCATCGCCGGCGTCTCGCCGGCGCGTGCCTGCCCGCGCGGCCTTTCCTTCTCCTCGCCGCCGGTCGCGAGGAGGACGGCCGCCAGGAGCGCGAGCACGATCCCCCCGCCGACGATGGCCTGCCGTCCCCTGGCCGGGCGGCGCATCCACCACGCGGTCAGCCGATTCCATCCGCTCATGGCAGCACCTCCCTTCCAATCACGCGCTCCATCTCCGCCAGCCGCTGGGCAAAGTCGGAAAGGAGCCGGTGGTACTCGGTCTCGTAGTTGAAGAGCGTCGCCTGTGCATCCAGGAGCGCGAGCAGGTCCACGCGGCCCACCTGGTAGCCGGCCGTCGCGGATTCGAGCGATGCGCGGGCATGCGGGATGATCGAGCCCACGTACAGCGCGAGCTGCGTGCGGTCGCGCTCCAGCTCGGAGTAGAGCCGCGCGACCTCCAGGCGCACCTGGTTTCGGGCCTGGTGCCGGGCGGCCTCGGCCGCCGCGAGCTCGGCCTGCGCTTCCGTGACGCCGAGATCCTGGCGTCGGCGCCGGTTCAGCGGGAGCGGAACCGCTACGCTTGCGGAGACCATGTCCGGCATTCCGTCGCGGTGGCCGTACTGGAGGGAGACGTCGATGTCGGGCCGGACCTCCAGCCGGGCGAGCTCCACCCGCAGTGCGGCCGCCTGGACCATGGCCTCCTGCTCGGCCAGCTCGGGGCTGTTCGCCACCGCCATCTCCTCCACAGCGAGCAGCGGCGGCAGGGGCGACCCGGCCGCGCGTGCGCCGAGCGCCGGCGAGACGAATCGTACGCTGCCGGGGGACCCGGGCGCGGCCAGGCTCGCGATCCGCCCGGGCATTCGAATGGTAGGGATGGGAGACTCGCTGAACCGGTCCAGCGTCTCGTTCAGCCGCGCCTGGGCGGCGCGGCGCTGCTCGGTGAGGGCGGCGGCCTCGGCGGCCAGGCCCGCGGCTTCCTCACGCGCTTTCAGCACGTCCTGCTGAGGGCCCGTGCCGACGCCGTAGCGGGATTCCGTGATGCGGATGAAGTCGGCCAGGAGCGCCTGGTTGCGCGCGAGGATCTCCAGGGCCTGGTCCAGGTAGGCGATCTCGTAGTACGCGTCCCGAACCCGTCTGGCGAGCTCCAGCCGTGCGGCGCGGAGCCGTGCCTCGGCGGCGGCCACCTCGGACGAGGCGGCGTCGCGGCGGAGACGCGTCCGGCCGGGAAACGGGATGGTCTGCGACACGCCGACCATCTTCATGGTCATCTCGTCCCCGAAGCCGGGATCGCTCACCGGAAGGTTCTGGATGCCCGCCATCAGCATGGGGTCCGGCCAGGTCCCGGCGGGCACCACGCGCGCACGGGCTGCCCGGACGCGCTCTGCGGCGGCGCGGACGGAGGGGTGTGCCGCCAGGGCATGGGCGACGAAGGTCTCCAGGCCGGCGGTGTCGGGCCGCTCCGCCCGGAGTGCCGCGCCGGGAGTGCCGAGCCTCGGCGGCTCCTGCGCGGAAGCGGAAGCCGAGGCCGCGCACAGGAGCAGGGCCCAGAATCGTGGGGATCGCAAAGCTGTAGCTCTCTTCCCGGAGCGATGCCCGGCCACGCACGTGCGTGCCCGGGAGCATGGCGCCCCAGGTCAGGGTTCTTCGTTCAGTAACGTACGGGAACCGGTGCCGGACGGAAGAGCCCGGCGAGAGCTACGCCTTCGGAGGATGGAAAGGCGGAGGGGCGAAGAGAGGGGCGGGCGCGGCGGCCGCGCGGGGCAGTAATGCCTCGCGCCCGCCCCGGAGGTCTGGCTGGGGTGCCGCGCGAGAAGGCAGGGAGGCCGGGACGCACGCGCCCCCGCCCCCAAGGGCCAGGAGCGGGCAGTGCTGCTGCTCGGGGTCCGGCTGGCTATGTTCGGGACCGGGTACCCGGCCGGCTTCCTCGCCTGCGCACCCCGGCTCCGCGTGCGCGGCGGGGGCCGCGGCTTCGGCGGTAGCCGGAGGACCCGACATCTCCGGCGCGCACACGCTCGCCCACAGCGTCTCGGTCGTGGAGACCAGAAGCGTGAGAAGCGCGACGAGCGCGATAGGGAGCCGGGAGCGGTGCCTCATGCGGCGTAAGCTAACTGTGGGCGCGATGCGTTTCAAGCAGGATAAAAACCACGGCTCCGCAAGGGAATCCCCCACACGCCGGATACAACGTCCAGCTACGAGTCAGCCCGCTGGCGACCGGGCGTCCGACGGGGCTCCGGGCCCGCGGCCCCGCAGGATCTCTTCGGTCACCTCCAGGATGGCTGGCGCTCGTGGCGTGGGATCTACGAACGCCCGCGCAGCCTCCGCCATCCGCAGGCACCCTGCTCGTCGGCGAGAGTCGTCAGTCTCCCAGCGGTACGCGCCGCAGCAGCTGCGCGTTGATGGCGACGATCACGGTGGACAGTGACATCAGCACCGCCCCGACCGCGGGCGACAGCACCACGCCCCAGCGATACGCCACGCCGGCCGCGAGCGGGATGGCGACGATGTTGTAGCCGGCCGCCCACCACAGGTTCTGGATCATCTTCCGGTAGGTGGCGCGGGAGAGCTCGATGATGCGCGGAACGTCGCGGGGATCGCTGCGCACCAGCACCACGTCGCCAGCCTCCACCGCCACATCGGTCCCCGCGCCGATCGCCACACCTACGTCGGCGCTGACCAGCGCGGGCGCGTCGTTCACCCCGTCGCCCACCATCGCCACACGCTTCCCGCGCGCCTGCAGTTCGCGGATGCGATCGGCCTTGTGCTCCGGCAGCACCTGGGCGAAGACGGTGTCGATCCCGATCTCCTTCGCGACGGCGTCCGCCACGGCCTGCGCGTCCCCCGTCATCATCACCACCTCGATACCGGCGTCGTGCAGGCGCCGGACGGCCTCCGCCGACTCGGGACGGACGGCGTCCGCGGTCGCGAACATCGCCACGGCACGCCCACCCTCCAGCATGAACATGGCGGCGCGGCCAGCCTGCGCCGCACGGTCGGCGGCCTCGGCGAGCGCCGCCGGCGGGACGATGCCTTCCGCATCCAGCAGGTTGGGACCGCCGACCATGAGATCTCGTCCCTCCACCCGCGCACGCACGCCGCGCCCGGGGATCGCCGCGAACCCCTCCGCCGCAGGCGGCGTAATGCCGCGCTCCTCGGCGCTCGTGACGATCGCGCGCGCGATCGGGTGCTCCGAGTCGCGCTCGACCGCGGCGGCCAGCCGGAGCGCTTCCGCCTCGTCCATCCCGTCGACGGCCATGTCCACCACCCGGTGCTCACCGAGCGTGAGGGTGCCCGTCTTGTCGAACACGACGGCGGTCAGGTTGCGCGCCTCCTCCAGGCCGCGCCGGTCGCGCACCAGCAGCCCGCCGCGGGCGCCCAG
>DATING010000378.1:0-2493 GCA_035474555.1 Longimicrobium sp.
CTCCGCCTCCGCACCAAACTCGATGCCGCGCCGGAAGGTCTCCCCTCTCCGCGCGGCAGTTTGCGCGGGGAGGGTCGGGGGAGGGGCCGGAACTTCGTGCATCGTGCGCGAGTAGCAGTCGCCCGGGGTGTGCGGTTCTGCATCCGGCGCACTTTCGCGGCGGCAGGGAAGCGCTAGATTGGCCGAAAGCACGAGGCAAGCGGCCCCCCGGCCGCCCTCCCCCGCCCGGCTCCGCGCATTCCAGCCGACGACCCTGAACGCACGCGGCCCCGCCCCCGCCGGTCCGGCGTGCACCGTTCATCATCCACCGTTTCCACGACTCCCGGGAGCCTTCCATGAACCCGTTCGCCCGCACCGCGGCGCCCCTGGCCGCGTGCCTGCTTTCCGCCGGCCTGGCCGGGACGGCGCATTCCCAGCCCGGCATCACGCCCCTGCGGCTGGGGCAGTCCCTGACCGGGGAGCTGGTGCAGTCCGACGAGCCGGTGAACAGCCGCGGCCGCTTTCACGCCTACCGCATCGACGCGGCGCAGGGGCAGCGGCTGCTGGTGACGGCGGAATCCAACGACTTCGACACCTACCTGGTCGTGGGCCGGCAGGTGGGGCCGGTGCTGGACGAGATCAAGACGGACGACGACGGCGGCGAGGGCACGCACTCGCGCCTGCGCTTTACGGCGCCCCGCGCGGGCTCGTACATCGTGCTCGTGCAGTCATACGCGGAAGAGGGGATGGGGCCGTACACCGTGGCGCTGGCGCAGGCGCCGGCGCCCAGCACGGGCGGCAGCCGGCCCATCTCGTTCGGCGGCACGGAAGAGGGCACGCTCTCCGACACGGACAGCGAGAACGAGGAGAACGGCAAGTTCTACGACGAATACGCGTTCCGCGGCCGCGCCGGGCAGCGCATCGAGGTGGAGATGACGTCGGGCGAGTTCGACACCTACCTCGCCCTGGGCCGGCTGGACGGCTGCGACTGGGAGGAGCTGGCCACGGACGACGACGGCGGCGAGAACACCAGCTCGCGCCTGCGCTACGTGATCCCGGCGGATGGCGAGTACGTGATCCGCGCCACCTCGTTCAGCGAGAACACGGGCTCCTACATCCTGGCCCTGCGCGAGCGCGCCGCCAGCCAGAGCCCCGCCGCCGCCCGCCCCATCAGCGCCGGCGCGACGGTGAGCGGCGAGCTGGACGAGGGCGATGCCGTGCTGGACACCGACCAGTCGTTCTACGAGCTGTGGACGTACCAGGGGCAGGCGGGCGAGCAGCTGCGCATCAGCATGGACGCGGCGGAGTTCGACACCTACCTGGCCATCGGGCGGATGGACGGCGACGAGTGGGAGGAGATCGCCACCATGGACGACGGCGGCGAGGGCACCAACTCGCTGCTGGAGGTCACGCTCCCCGCCGCCGGCGAGTACGTGATCCGCGCCAACTCGTTCGGCGCGGACGAGACGGGCACCTACACCCTGCGCGTGCAGTCGTCGCGGAACCCGTGATCCGCGGGTGATGGGTGGATGATGGATGACGGATGACGCGGAAGGCCTCCGTCCCGGGTTGGGACGGAGGCCTTCTGGCGTTCCGTCACGTTCCGGCCACCAGCGAAGTGTGCGGAGCCTAGTCCTGAGCGGGTAAACCCGCCGCTGGGAAAGCCATAAGCCCCGTCTCGGCTCGCTGCGCTCGCCGAACGAGGCTTCAACCGCGTAGAAATCAGTCCATCCGCGAGGAATCGGCTCCGCCGGTGCAGGTGCTCCGCCCCGCCCCGCGGCACTTCGCCCGCGACGGGAGTCCGCGCAGGCGGACTTCGTGTGGTTGTTGCGGCGAATTCATTCGCTCTGTCACGGTACCGGCTCCCAATGCACGGCACCGGGCCTCCACATCACGGAACCGGGCCTCCACATCACGGAACCGGGCTTCCATGTCACGGAACCGGCTTCCACGTCACGGTGCCGGCTTACTACCCAGACGTACGAAGGCGGAAGCAGGGTGCATGCCCCCCGCTTCCGCCTCCGCACACATCCCACGATACTCACTCCTGAGTACATTGGCGGTATTTCCGCCGCGTCTACTTTACCCACTTTCGACATCCAAGTCAAGCGGATAAGACGACTTAGCTAGAATACGGCCACGGCTCGATCAGGCGTCCCCAACGTGGCGGATTCCGATCCGCCGTCATCCCGATCGCGCCGGGGCGCGGACATCACGCCGGGGCCGGGCGCAACGCGGGGGTCTGCGTCCCGCCGCGCAGCCACGTGCGCAGGGCCAGCGCGGCCACGATCGCCCACGCCAGCAGCGCGCCCGCCGCGATGCCGTTCGCCAGGCTGGGCTCCAGCGCGGCGCGGCCCTGCGCCGTTTGCCAGGCCACGCCCGCGCACGCGGCCAGCCACGCCGCGCCCGCCGCGTGGATCCAGGGACGCGCGCGATTGGACGCCACGCCGGCCCAGGCGAGCAGGATGGCCACCAGCGGCAGCGCCTGGAGCCCGTGGAACCCCACCGCGTGCA
>DATING010000379.1:0-5599 GCA_035474555.1 Longimicrobium sp.
GTGGCGCCCGCCACCGGCCGCCCGTCCGGCAGGCGCAGCGAGACGCCCAGCGAGTCGGCGAGCAGGCTTCCCGCCGCGCCGGACTGGCCGTCGCCGCCGCGCTTGGCCAGCACCAGGGTCACGCCGCGGGTGGCGGCGTCCGCGCGGAACGCGACGGGGTCCATGCCGGCCAGCCGGGCCTGGAGCCCCTGCGCGGAATCGGCGCGGGGGCCAAGGGTCCACGCCGTGCGGGCCGTTCCCGCGGCGCCGGTCACCGATCGCGCGGGCGTGGCCGCTCCCCCGCCCGCCGTGACCTCCCACTCCACTTCCGCCCCCATCACGGGGTTGCCGTGCCGGTCCCGCACCTCCACCGAGACCGAGTCCGCCAGCGTGGCGCCCACGCCGCCCTGCAGGGCCTCGCCGGTGACGCGGGCCAGCACCGCCGGCGCGCCCGCCCGCGCCAACGCCCCGAACCAGGCGGGCGCGGCCGCGGGGGCCGCCGGCAGCTGCGCCTGCACTCCCTGCGATGCGGAGACGGACGGTCCCAGCGTCCACCGGGTGCGCGCCACGCCGCTCTCGTCGGATACGGCGGCGGTATCCGACAGGCGGCCGCCGCCGGACGCCGTGAACCGCACGGCGGCGCCGGGGACGGGGCGCGACGTCGCGTCCACCACGCGGACGGCCAGGGGCTGTGCCAGCTCGGCGCCGGCGGCCCCCTGCTGCGCATCGCCCTCCACGACGAAGAGCGCGGCGGGGACCGCGGGCGACGGCGAGGGCGACGCCGGAGAGGTGCCGTCGCCGCAGGCCACGGCCAGCAGTAGCGCCAGGGGAAGGAGCGGCGGGAATGAACGGGATGCACGCATGATCATCTCCCGGACGGCGTGGCGGGGACGGCACGGCGGACGGCAGCGGCCGACGGGAACGTCGAAGGGACTGGCGTGGGCGGACGGCGGCCCGGCATGGTCCCCGCTGGCGGCAGGAGCGGCTGCATCCACGACGCGAAGGTCCGGGGCCCGTCCGCGGGCGTCGCGGGCCGGGCCTGCTCCAGGAAGGCGGACGGCCGCGGCCGCACCTCGGTCGCGGAACTAGCGCATTTGACGTACGCGTCCGGCGGGTCCGCGCAGGCGCCGTAGCTCCGGGTTCCCACGCGTTCGCCCACCGGCCACGCGATTCTCTCGGACGGTCTCGCGATGATGGACCAGCCGCTGTCGTCGAAGACCCTGATGCGAAGTCCGGGCGGAGCCCCGTAGGGGGCCCAGCTACGCTCGATCACGACGACGGTCAGGGAGACCGTGTCGCCGGCGTAATACGGGGGGGGACGGTTGTGGCCGAGGATAATCTCGTAGGTGGGCGGCGGGCGGGTGGTTTTGAAGGTCGCCTCCTGGCCCTCGGTGCGTCCGTGCCGGAAGCCCCGGATCTGGTGGGAGAAGGTATCGCTCCAGTGGTAGCGCGCGAGGCCCTGCCAGTCGGTGTAGGTGACCGGCTCGTCCGGCCTGATGTAGCTGAACCACCGCACCGGCGCACCCACGACGGGCCGGCCGTCCGTGGTCCGCAGGGAAGCCACCAGGGTGTCGTCTACCACGCTCTCCGTGGGCGTGTGGGTCGTGCGGGCCAGGGTGTCCACCGCGGCGAGCACCAGGGTGCCCGGCAGGGGTGTGGCGCTGAAGCGCACCTCCCCCAGCCCCCCCGTGGAAGCGGCCGCCCGCTGCGTGGCCAGGAGAACCCCCACCGACCAGCGGACCCGCGCCACGCCATCGCCGTCCGTGCGGGTCTCGTCAGCCTCCACCCGTCCCCCGCCGGCCGTCACCCGCCAGCGCACGGGGGCGCCGGGCACCGGGTTGCCGTGCCGGTCCGTCACCCGCACGGCCAGCGAGTCGGCGAGCGCGGTGCCGCGGGTGGCGCTCTGCCCGTCGCCCGCGGCCACGCGCAGGGCCGCGGGGGCACCGGCGAGCACGGTCGCCGCGAACGCCAGCGTGCCCTCGTCCACCGTGGCCGATGCCTGCACGGGGCCCGCGGCCGTGCCCACGGTCCACGCGGCGCGGGCCAGGCCCTCCGCGTCCGTGCGCGTGGCGGCCGGGGCGATGGACCCGCCCCCCGCCGCGACGGACCAGGCCACCGCCGCCCCCCGCACGGGCTCGCCCGCCGCCGTACGCAGCTCCACCACCAGCGAGTCCGCCAGCGGGGTGCCCGCCGCGGCGCTCTGTCCGTGCCCCGAGCGGCGGACCAGCTGCAGGGTGACGCCGCGGGTCCCGGCCGTCGCGGCAAAGGCCACGGGCGGCAGCCCGGCGACCGTGGCGGATGCCGTCTGCCCCGGCGCCCCCGCCAGCAGTCCCAGCCTCCACTGCGCACGGGCGATTCCCTGCGCATCCGTCGCGCTCCGCGCCGGGCTCACGGCGCCGCCGCCCGTCCGCGCGGACCAATCCACCTCCGCGCCGGACACCGGGTTGCCGTGCCGGTCCGTGATCCGCACGGCCAGCGAGTCCGCGAGCGCGCCGCCCACCAGCCCCTCGCCGCCCCCGGCCACCGCCACCATCGCCGCTGGCGCGTCCGCCTGGATGAGCGAGGTGAAGACGAGCGTGCCGCTGTCCACCGTCGCCGTGGCCTGCACCAATCCGGGGCTCGTCCCCAGCCGCCAGGCGGCGGAAGCACGCCCCTCCGCGTCCGTCCGCGTGGCCACGGGGGATACGGCCCCCGCCGCGGCGGGCACGCTCCACGAGACGAGGGCGCCCGCCACGGGGCGGCCGTCCGGCATCCGCAGCAGCACGCCGAGCGAATCCGCGAGCACCCCGCCGACCACACCGCGCTGACCGTCGCCGCCGCGCTTGGAGAGGAGCAGGGGCACGCCCGCCGTCACCGCGTTGGCCGTGAACGCGATGGAATCCAGCCCCGCCACCCGCGCCAGCGCTACCTGCGCGGAGTCCACCCGCGGCCCCAGCGTCCACCGGGTCCGCGCCGCCCCGTCCGCGCCCGTCACGGTCCGCGTCGGGGACGTCGACCCGCCCCCGGCGATCGCCTCCCAGGCGACCTCCAGCCCCGCGACCGGGTTGCCATAGCGGTCCTTGACCATCACCGCGAGCGAATCCGCCAGCGCGCCCCCCACCGGCCCCACCGCGCCGTTCCCCGCCGTCACCGCGAGTGACGCGGGCGCACCGGGGCGGACCGTCGCGCGCAGCCGGACGGGGGCGAGCGCGTCCACGCGCGCCTCCACCACCTGGCTGTCCGCCGCCACCGTGCCCAGCGTCCACCGCGTGCGCACCTGCCCCCACCCGTTGGATGTCCCGGCCGCCTCGGCCACCTGCCCGCCGCCGGCAACGACGGCGAAGCGCACCGGGACCCCCGGCATGGGCCGGCCGCCGGCATCCACCACCTCCACGATAATCTCCGACGGGAGTTCCGCGCCCGCGACGCCCGCCTGCCCGTCGCCGGCGGAAACCCGGAGCGCGCCGGGGACGGAGCCCGGTGGCGGCGCGGAGGGCGCGCGCTCCTCGTCGCACGCGGCCAGGACGAGCAGCAGGGCCAGCGGTGCCAGGCGGGACGGGGAGATGCGAGGAATGGGCATGTGGGTACCTCCATTGTAAAGACGGCCCGCAGCCGAGGGGACGGCGGCGAAGGCGCGGCGGGTGCATCCGGGCCGATGTTGCCAATCTAAGGCGTAGTTCGCCGATGACCAGCCTCTCCGTGCCGTGCGGCGCGATCGGTCGCGGATCGCCCGTGGAGAACGGGATTCCCATGCGGATCCGCGTCCCCTGTCAATTCGCGCCGCCACGCACCCGCGCCTCGCGCCGGGAGGCCGAATCCCCGGAATCCATCCATTTTCCGCCGGGTCTGAAACCTGGACCCGTCGCGAAAACGTATGTGTTGACGGCGGACCGGCTTCCGTGTACCGTGGTGCGTTGCGCGTGCTTCGCGCCCATTCATCCGCCGTACCTTTCCTCTCCCCCCGAGGTCCCCCATGCACATGCCTGCCCTCCGTCCGCTTGGATTCGGCGAGATCCTGGACCGCGCCTTTACGCTCTACCGGCACAACCTGGTGCTCTTCCTCGGCACCTCCGTCCTGCTGATGATGGCTTCCTTCGTCGGGGCCATGCTGCTCATCGGCCTGGGCGCGGTGGTCATGACCGTGATGCCGAACCTCATCGGGTTCCTGGCCATGGCGCTCGTGTTCGTGGCCGCGATGGCGCTGTTCACCATCCCGTGGGGCGCCCTGGCGCGGCAGGCATCGCAGGCGTACACGGGCAAGCACACGTCCCTGGGCGACGGCACCGAGGCGGGCGGGGGCGCGGCCATGACGCTGCTGGGCTCCGGCATCATCGCCGGCATCTCGCTGGGCGTGCTGATGCTGCTGGTGGGGCTGGTCGTCTACTTTCTGAACCTGATGGTGGCCGGCCTGGGCATCTCGTCGCTCTCCGTGGGGATGGGCATCGTGAGCGTGCTGGGCTTCGGCGCGGCGTTCTGCCTGGTGACGGCGCTGTACTTTGCCGTGGTGCCGGCCGTGATCGTGGAGGGCAAGGGGCCCATGGAGGCGGTCACGCGCTCGCTGGAGCTGGCGCAGGGTGCGCTGCCGCGGATCGCCGGCACCATGGTGGTGGCCCTGCTCATCACCTACCTGCCCCAGATCGCCCTGGGGTTCGTGACGGGCGCGTTCACGGGGTTGGGCGACCCGGCCCAGGTGGGTGCGCAGCAGGTGATCGCCGTCCTCATGCAGCAGCTGCTCAGCCTGGCCATCACCATGCTGACCATGCCCTTCCTGGTGAACGTGATGGTGGTGCTGTACTACGACCGGCGCGTGCGCAGCGAGGCGCTGGACGTGCAGATGGTCACCGACCAGCTGGGCCTGGCCACGGCCTGAGTCCGGCGGCCGTCCAGCGGCGCAGGCCGGCCTTTTCCGCCGGCCCGCGCCGCCGCGCGCATCCTCCGTCGCGGCGGGTTTGACCCGCATGGGGGACGGTTTTAGCTTTCGCCCTCCTTCCCCGGTGCCTCCGCGGCCCGCGCCGCGCCGTGGCGCCACCCGGTTCCCACGCTACGCTTCCCTTCCCGGAGACCCCGCATCCATGAGCCTGCAGACCTTTCGCCCCCTGGGATTCGGTGAGATCCTGGACGGTGCGTTCACGCTGTACCGCCGCAACCTGGTCACCTTCCTGGTCACGGCGCTGATCCCCACGCTCGTGCTGGTGGGGGCGTTCTACCTGTTTGGCAGGGCGTATTTCGACGCCATCCTCACGGGCAACACGGGCGCGCTGCTGGGCTCCATGGGCGGCTTTTTCCTGGCCATGTCCATCGGCGCCCTGGCGTACGTGGTGCTGTGGGGCGCGCTTTGCCGGCAGGCGTCGCAAGCCTACCTGGGGCAGCCGACCTCCGTGGGCGACGGGATGCGGACGGGGATGCGCAAGCTGCTGCCCATCATCGGGGCGGGCATCGTCGTCTTCATGCTGGCCCTTGTGGGGTACATGGCGATCGTGCTCGTGTTCGTGGTGATCGGCGGCATCGGCGCGGCCATGGGGAGCCCGGCGGTCGCCGTCGTCTTTGGCGTGGTGGGCGGTTTGCTGGCCCTCGCGGCGTACCTGATGGGCATCGCCATGTTCTTTGCCGTGCTCCCCGCCATCATCGTGGAGGACAAGGG
>DATING010000380.1:0-2473 GCA_035474555.1 Longimicrobium sp.
ACGCGGACGTCCTCGAAACCCGCTTCGACCAGGGCGTCGCGGACGGCGCTCTCCACGTAGCCGATGGCCATCAGGTCCACGTCCGTGGGCGGATGCCCCGTGACCGTGCGATGGAAGTCGTACAGCTCGCGGTTGGTGCCCTCCGCGGGGCCGGAGATGGCGATGGTGCCGCCGGGGCGCAGGACGCGCCGCCACTCCGCGACCGTCCGCCCCAGGTCCGGGAGGTAGTAGACGGCGAAGGACGAGGCCAGCGCATCGAACGACGCGTCGGGTGCGGGGAGCTCCGCGCCGTCCGCGACCTCCGCCACGCCGCCCCGCGCGCGGGTATTCGCCACGGCGTCCGGGCTGAAGTCGTAGCCCACGGCCTCGCCGCCGGGCGCGACGGCCTCCGCGAAGCGCAGCAGGTGCTGGCCGGCGCCGCAGCCCACGTCGGCCACGCGCATGCCGGGCTGGAGGGCCAGGCGCAGCAGCATCTCCTCGCCCAGGTCGCGGGCCGCGAACTTGGTGTTGGCGTCGCAGCGGTGCGAGGCCTCGCCGGCCCCGCGCCGCAGGTACAGCTGCTGCGCCGCTTCGTCACGCCGGACCGGGATCTCCATCGGCTTCTCCATGGGGGTGGGGGGCGGGCGCGCCGTGGGTCAGCACCCAGCGGAGGCATTCGTACGGCTCGGCGTACGCGCTTCCCGCGTACGCGCCCCAGGACGCCGCGTTGCTGCGCACACCCTCCAGCGAGCGGGGGTGCGGGGCGGGGATGAGCTGGCTCTCGTAGCACGCCAGCGCTTCCAGCTTGCGGTCGATGACGGCCGTGATGTCCAGGAACACGCTGGGCGCGAACTCGAAGTCCCGGCCGCCCCATCCCGCGGCGGAGTGGCCGTACGCCAGCACGATGGGGACGAAGTGCTTGCGGCCGTCCGGCGCGGGGCGAAAGGCCGCGATGCAGGCATCCGCCAGGGCGCGGTGGTCCTGGTTGTAGTGCCCGCGGCAGGGGATGGCCACGAGCGAGGGGCGGAACGCGTTCGCCTCGCGCTCCAGCCAGCCGATCATCTCGTGCTGGGGGACGGTGTCCAGCCGCAGGTGCTTTTCCTCGCCCGTGAACAGCGCGTCGTGGCCGGCCCCGCCCAGCGCGGCGAGGGCGCGATGCACCTCGTCCACCCGCGTCTCCACGCCGGGGTGGTCGCCACGGTGGGCGGAGCGGCAGCCGGAGATGGTGGCGTACAGCACCCGTACCTCCCATCCGCTCTCCGCCGCGGCGGCCATGAGCCCGCCCGCGCCCAGTACCTCGTCGTCCGCGTGGGGTGCGATCACCAGCACCCGACCCGGGTTGATCTCCGAAAGCCGCATGTACGTCCCGGTGCGGCGCGCGCCGCGAGAAAGGGAACCAACGATGGGCCGGTGCTGGTGCCCGTGGATATAAGAGACACGGCGGCGCGTAAAATCAAGGTCGCGCACGTCATCACCCGCCTCACCCTGGGCGGGGCGCAGGAAAACACCCTGCTCACCGTGCTGGGACTGATGCGCCGTCCCGGCTACGAGGTGGACCTGCTCGTCGGGGCGAACGACGTGGGCGAGGGGCCGCTCCCCCTGCCGGCGGGCGCCGTCCCGCCGCGCATCCTCGCCGTGCCGGAGATGCGGCGGCACATGTCTCCCGCGGACGCGGCCGTGGCGCTGGCGAAGCTGACGCGGCTGATCCGCGCGGGGGGATACGATGTCGTCCACACGCACATGACGCACGCCGGGGTGCTGGGCCGGCTGGCGGCGCGCCGGGCGGGGACGCCCGTGGTCGTCCACACCCTGCACGGCCCCGCCTTTCACCCCCACCAGCCCTGGTACGTGCGCGAGGCCATCATCCGCCTCAAGCGCATGCTCGCCCGGCGGACGGACCACGTGATCAGCGTTTCGCGGCGGATGGCGGACGAGATGGTGGCGCGGCGGATCGTCCCCGCGGAGCGGATCAGCACCATCTACAGCGGGATGGAGCTGGAGTGGTTCACGGGCGCGGGGGCGGACCGGGCGGAGGTCCGCGCGTCGCTGGGGATCCCGCTGGACGCGCCCGTGGCCGGCACGGTCGCACGGCTCGTCCCGCTCAAGGGGCACGACCTGCTGCTGGACGCCGTCCCGGAGCTGGTGCGCCGGGTGCCCGACGCCCGCGTCCTGCTGGTGGGGGGCGGGCCCCTGCGGGCGGCGCTGGAGGCCCGCGTCCGCGCGCTGGGGATGGAGCGCCACGTGGTGTTCGCGGGCGAGGTGCCGCGCGAGCGGGTGCCGGCCATGATCGGGGCGCTGGACGTGCTCGTCCACACTTCGGAGCGCGAGGGGCTGGCGCGGGTGCTCCCCCAGGCGCTGGCCGCCGGGCGCCCGTGCGTGGCGCTGGACCTGGACGGCGCGCCCGAGGTGGTGATCCCCGGCGAGACGGGCTTCCTCGTCCGCCCGGGCGACGCGGCGGGGGTGGCGGACGCCGTCGCGTCGCTGCTGCGGGACG
>DATING010000381.1:0-1771 GCA_035474555.1 Longimicrobium sp.
CGCGCAGTTTGCGGGAGGGGGTGGACGAGCCTAAGCGAGGCCGGGGGAGGGCCACAGCCCGCGCCGCGACGGCACTTGTCCCCTCTATCTCCCTCCCCCACGCAGTTTGTGGGGGAGGGCCGGGGAGGGGGGCGCCCGCCCGTGCTGCATTCTCTGCTTTCAATCTCGGACGTACCCGCCACCGGGGGTCTGGCGGAGCACCGCATAAAGATGCATAATTGAGATTGATTCTCATCCGCTTCTCACGTCAGCCGTTCCGACGCATGCGCCTGTTCCGCAAGATCCTGTTCTGGTGCCACCTCATCACCGGCGTGAGCGTGGCGCTGGTGGTGCTGATCATGTCCGTCACGGGCGTGCTGCTCACCTACGAAAAGCAGATGCTCGCCCGTGCGGACGCGCGCGCCGTGCAGGTGCCCACCCCCGCGCCGGGCACGCAGCGCCTGCCCGTGAGCGTGCTGATGCAGCGCGTGGCGCAGGCGGAGACCGGCACGCCGACCACCGTCAGCTGGCTGGCGGGCGAGAACGCGCCCATGCGCGTGGCGTTCGGGCGCGAGAAGACGGTGTACGTGGATCCGTACACGGGCGCCGTGCTGGGCGAGGGCGCCAAGGGGATGCGCAGCTTCTTTCGCCTGGTGACCGACTGGCACCGCTGGCTGGGACAGTCCGGCGACGGCCGCGACCGGGGCAAGATGATCACGGGCGCCGCCAACCTCGGCTTCCTGTTCCTGGTGCTGAGCGGGCTGTGGCTGTGGTGGCCGCGCACCTGGACCCGCGAGGCCGTCCGCAACGTGACGCTGTTCCGCGGCGGCCTGCGGGCCAAGGCGCGCGACTTCAACTGGCACAACGTCATCGGCTTCTGGTCGTTCGTGCCGCTGGTGGTCGTGGTGGCGTCGGCCACGGTCATCTCGTATCCCTGGGCCAGCAACCTGGTCTACCGCATCGCTGGCGAGGAGCCGCCCCCGCCCTCCGGCGGCCCCGGCGGCCCCGGCGGCGGCGCGCCCGGCGGAGCCCAGGCGCGCGCTGGTGCACCCGGCGGGGTGGGGGAGCGCGGCCGCGGCGAGGGCGCACCACGCGGCGAAGGCCGTCCGGGCGAAGGCGGCGCGCGGGGCGAGGGCGGGTCGGGCGGGGCGGATGCGAACCTGCTGGCCGGCGTGGATCCGCTGGTGGCCGCCGCGCACGGCAAGGTGGATGGATGGCGCACGATCTCCATGACCATGCCCAAGGAGGCGGATGCGCCGGTCGTCTTCAACATCGATCGCGGCTCCGGCGGGCAGCCGCAGAAGCGCGCCTCGCTGACCCTGGAGCGCGGCACGGGCGCGGAGGTGAAGTGGGAGCCGTTCGCCGCCGGCACGACGGGGCGTAAGATGCGCTCCGTGCTGCGGTTCGCGCACACGGGCGAGGTGCTGGGCCTGCCGGGGCAGACCCTCGCGGGGCTCGTGTCGCTGGGCGCGGCCGTGCTGGTGTGGACGGGGCTGGCGCTAAGCCTGCGCCGCCTTGCCGCCTGGCGCAACCGCCGCAACCGCTTCGGCCCCGCGGACGGGCGCGTGGAGGACGTCTCCCGCCGCCGGAAGAGCCGCAAGGGCTCGGTGGCCGCGCGGTAGTGAGAGACTGGCCCGCGGGCGAGCGCCCCCCTCCCCGACCCTCCCCCACAAACTGCGTGGGGGAGGGAGATGGAGCGGGGGAGCCCTTGCACAGGCGCGGGCGGTGGCCCTCCCCCGGCCTCGCTTAGGCTCGTCCACCCCCTCCCGCAAACTGCGCGGGAGAGGGTATA
>DATING010000382.1:0-1921 GCA_035474555.1 Longimicrobium sp.
GGCCGAGCAGCATCCCCGCCTGCACGCCGAGCAGCATCAGCGCGTTGACGGTGAAGGCGGCGAGGAACCGGCCCCCCAGGTACGCCGCCTTGCTGACCGGGACGGTGTACGTGAGGGGGTGCATCCGCGTCTGCACGTCCCTCGCCCCCGCCTCGCCCGCGACGGACGCGGCGATCAGCAGCCAGATCGCGCCACCGAGGACGGTGAAGAACGCGATGCCGAACGGCGAGTTCTGCAGGATCGCCGCGTCCGTGGGCCGGGAGCTCATCATCGCCCACGCCGCGAACGCGAACAGGAGCGTGATGCAGAGCCAGGTGGAGACGCGGCGCAGCTGGCAGGCGAGCTCGAAGCGGAAGATTGCCCGGAACTTCATGGCGCCGCCGGCCCCGGCTGCGGATGGGACCGGCCGCGCCGATTCCGCATGGGTTCGGCGCCGGCCGGCGGCTCGTGCACGATCATCCGCTTCGGATGGCGCTGGAGGATGGATGATGCTGGCGGCCGTCAGTCCTCGGCGCTGCGCCACGCGGGGCGGCGCTCCGCCGGGCATCCCACCCGTCCGCGTGCGCCAGGCGATCCGCGCTCCCCAGCAGGCCGGGCTGATGCGGGCTGCCGCCGGGAAGCAGGGTCTGCGCGCGCTGGGCGAGCAGGAGCGACCCGCCGGCCGCCACGGCGCCGAACACCGACGCCCAGAGGCTGTCGTCCAGGACGAGCTCCATGGGCACCAGGCCATCGCCGGAGAGCAGGTTCATCGTCTGCAGGAACACCGGCACGAACAGGCCGGCCACGATCCCCCCGCCAATGCCGAAGCGCAGGGCGCGCAGGTCGGAAAGGCGCCGCCCGCGGTACATGACCCCGACGAACGCGGAGAACGCTGCCCCCACCACGCCGCCGATGATCCCGAACCGCGGCGCGATCATGGGCCCGTCGAGCCAGGTGACCGACTCGGGGAGGACGCCGGCGACCTTCAGCGCGGCGAACGCCGCGAGGCCGAGGGCGGTCCAGGCGGCGCCCCACACCACGGCCGTTCCCATCGCGGCGCGCACCTGCTTGATGATGTTCTCAGCATCCATGGTGATCTCCTTCGGGTAAGTCTCTCGGTTGCCGCGTCGGGGCGCATCTGAATCCCGGTCGCGAAGTACTTTACTATGCAAAGTAGATACCCGCAAGGGTCCCGGCTTGCTCCGGGTGTGGACCTGCATCGCGCGGTTTCATCCTTCATCCGCGCGCCCCGTCGTTCATCCCGCCGCGGGGGAGGGAACCCGGGTCCCCGCCGCCGCATGCCCGACGCGCGCGACGTCGGGGAACGAGCCGCGGCCGAAGAACACGTGGTGCGCGGCGGCGCGGAACGGGGGCAGGCGCAGCGCCGCACACGCCAGCTCCGCCGCCGCGGGCGAGCGCACCGCCGACAGCACCCGCCGGATGAGCAGGCGGGTGCGGAAGCGGGCGCGCAGGGCGGTGCCGTCGTACGGGGCCAGCACGGCCTCGTTGCCCGTGGCCAGGAAGTCGATGGCCACGTCCGCGGCCAAGGCGGAGAGGCGCAGGCACGGGTCCAGCCCGCCCGCCGTCAGCGGCGACACCGCGCCGGCCGCGTCGCCCGTCAGCAGCCCCCGCGCGCAGGCGATGCGCGGCAGCACCCCGCCCACGGGGATGCGTCCGCCGCGCCGCTCGTGCGGCGTCGCGCCCTCCAGCCCAAAGCGCGGCGCGACGCGGGCCTGGAAGCGGCGGAGCGCCTCCGCGGGCTTGAAGCGCGCGGCGTATCCGCCCACGCCCACGTGCACCTCCTCGCCGTCATCCACCACCCACGCGATGTAGCCGGGCGCCAGCTCGGGATCGATCCAGCAGTGGAACGCGGGGACGTGGCCCGTGGCGATGCCGCGGAACACTTCCTCCACGCCCACGATCCACTCGCGGTTCTCGTCCA
>DATING010000383.1:0-13459 GCA_035474555.1 Longimicrobium sp.
TGCGCAGTTTCTTCTCCTCTGTCTGACCAGATCTTCCCGCGATCCGGACTGCGCCGGGGCAAACGGCGATCCGACGCAGAGTACGGGGGAGACGAGAGAGAGTTCGCAGAGTACCCACGCGCGGGTTCTCTGCGAACTCTCTTTTCAACGCTGCGAACTCCGCGTTCAATCGTTTCTTCCGTCCCGCACAGGAGATTGGAAGAATCGGACTCGCCCTACTGCGCCGTGTAGCCGCCGTCGACGGGGAGGATGGCGCCGGTGACGTAGCTCGCGGCACGGGAGGCCAGGAAGACGAACGGGGCCGCGATCTCGTCCACCGTGGCGCGGCGGCCCATGGGCGTAAAGCGGCGGATCCGCTCCTCCATCTGCGGGTCGTCGTGCACGGTGACGCCGGCCATCACGTGCTGCACGTAGCCGGGGGCCACGCCGTTCACGCGGATGCCGTGCTCCGCCCACTCCACCGCCAGGTTCCGGATCATCTGGTCCACGCCCCCCTTGCTGGAGCCGTACGGGGCCAGCCCGGCGATCCCCGCGCGTCCCGCGACCGACGAGGTGACGGTGATGGAGCCGCCGTCGCCGCGCGCGATCCAGGCGCGCGCGGCAGCCTGCGCCACCAGGAACGCGCCGCGCAGGTTCACGCCCAGGATGCGGTCCCACTCCTCGGGCGTGTAGTCGACGGCGGGCTTGATGATGTCGATGCCCGCGTTGCACACGACGGTATCCAGCCGCCGGAAGTGGTCCAGGGCGCAGTCCACGAGATGCTGCGCGCTCTCGGGCTGGCTGACGTCGCAGGCGCACGGGACTACGCGCGCCTCTCCCCCCATCGCCCCCTCCAGCTGGCCGGCGGCGGCCTCCGTCTCGGCCGGGTCGTATCCACCCACCACGACGGCCGCGCCGTGCTCCAGCATCGCCCGCGCGATCGCGAGCCCGATGCCGCGGCTGGCGCCCGTCACCACCGCGACGGTCCCGGAAAGATCGAACCTCGAGCTCTCGTTCATCAGCATTTTTCCGCGTAGATGAAGTCCGCCAGGCCGCGCGGACCGACGGTAGTTACCTGAAGGTGCCTTCTGGTGAGGGCATCCGGGCTCGATTATCGTCCCGGAGCCGTTGGGGCGGCCGGGAGATCGAATGATCATTGGACCTCGCACCGATCACGTCAAGGCGTGCCTGCGCGAGCGGTTCCCCGATTCCTTCCACCGCCCTGCTACCGCCACGGGGAATGATGATGAACGCACTCCGGCACGCCCGCGCCTGCCTGCTGCTCCTGCTGGCCGCCGCCGCGCCCGCACGGGCCCACGCGCAGGCAGAGGTCCCCGCATCCAGCGCGGCCGCGGACGACGGCGCCCGCGCGTTCGACTTCGAGTTCGGCGGGTGGACGGTCCAGATCTCCCGCCTGGTGGAACCCCTGTCCGGTTCCTCCGTCTGGGCCGAGTACTCGGGCACGTCCGTGGTGCGGCCGGTGTGGGGCGGGCGCGCGAACCTGGGCGAGCTGGAGGTAAGCGGGGCCACGGGCCGCATCCAAGGCATGAGCCTGCGCCTGTACGATCCCGGGGCGCGCCAGTGGAAGATCAGCTGGGCCAGCAGCCGGGACGGCGCGTTAGGCCCGCCCATGATCGGCGGCTTTCGCCACGACGGTACGGGCGAGTTCTACAACCAGGAGACCTTCAACGGCCGCGCGGTGTTTGTCCGCTTCGTGTTCTCCGGCATCACGGCCAACGCGTTCCGGCTGGAGCAGGCGTTCTCCGCCGACGGCGGCAAAACGTGGGAGGTCAACTGGATCGCCCGCTTCCAGCGCTGATCCCGCGGCCTCCCCGCCGGCGCTTCCAACGAGACGGTTGAGGAGCCGCCTGCTTTAGCGGGCCTCCAGCCAGGCCGGCTTTTACCGATCGCGATCCGGTGGATCGGCAGATTTCCCCGCCATGCACCACCATCCGACTTTCCGAAAAAACGTAGATCCTGTTCCTCTCTCTAGCCCGCAATTTATCTGCCAGGGATCTCCGGCCTCCCTGCAGTACTCATCCGTTCTACGACCGGCCGTCACAGCGCATCTCTCCCGCAGACACGATCTGTGAGAAGTGGGCCAAACGGGAAGGTCATGATCGCGCCGTCCGGATGCGGATCGGACGGCCTCCGGCAGGATAGGTCAGGCCCCTGGTAGACCCGTTGGTGCCAGGGAGGGGACGGAATCCGCGTTTTTGGGGAGAGACAGAACGGGCGGGATGGTGGCGGCGGAGGTGGATGCCTGTCCTGGGACAGCATCCACCGGATCGCGATCGGTCCGCGCGTGCCTGCGCCGGAAACGCGGCTGACGCGGTGAGATACGCGGGTGGAGAACCCGGATGCGGACTCGTTCTAGCCGCTCGCGCCGGCGGTCTCCGGAGGCGCATTCTGCCGGGACGCGAAGTGCGTGATGTGGCCGCGGCCCCACGTGCGCACGGTCTCCACGAGCGGGACGAGCGAGCGCCCGTACTCCGTCAGCGAGTAGACGACCGGCGCGGGCACGGGCCCGGTCCGTTCGCGGGCGATGATGTCGTCGGCCATCAGCTCGCGGAGCTGCTCCGTCAGCACCTTTTGCGAGACGTCGGGGAGCAGCTGGCGCAGCTCGCCGAAGTGCCGGGGCATCTCCGCCAGCCAGTAGATGATGATCAGCTTCCACTTGCCCCCGAGCGCGGCCAGCGCCGCCGTGAGCGGGCAGTCGCTGATGGGGTTCGTGCGGCGGACGGGAGCCATGGATCCTCCGTGGATGGGCAGGATGGCGGATGGAGAGGAGCGGCCCGAGTATCCGATCGCGGCGCGAAAGCAGAGTTCTCACGCTGACGACCTCGGCCGGACGAGGCGCAGACCCAACGCCCTGCGGATCACCTTTCTGACCTGGACGGAGTGTCGCGCGGGGCGGCCCGGAGCGCGATGGCATGATCGCTGAGTGAGCGGAGCCCAGCGTGCACGCTCACCACGGAGAAGATGCCAGTCGCCGCCGCGCCGCCATCCGCCGATCCCATCGCTCCCGCCGACGCGTGGTTCGCCGCGCGCGGGTGGGAGCCGTTCGCGTTTCAGCGCGACGTGTGGCGCGCGTACCTGGCCGGGGAGAGCGGGCTCATCCACGCCGCCACGGGCACGGGCAAGACGTACGCGGCGTGGCTGGGCGCCGTGCTGGAGTGGATCGCGGAGCACCCGGACGACCCCACCGCGGGCAAGGCGCCGCCCCTGCGCATCCTGTGGATCACCCCCCTGCGCGCCCTGGCGGCGGACACGGAAGAGGCGCTGCGCCTGCCGCTGCAGGACCTGAAGCTGCCGTGGACGCTGGAGAGCCGCACGGGCGACACCTCGTCCGCCACCCGCTCGCGGCAGCGCACGCGCCTGCCCACGGCGCTCGTCACCACGCCGGAGAGCCTGGCGCTGCTGCTGTCCCGCGACGACGCCCGGCTGCTGTTCGCCGACCTGCGCGCGGTGGTGGTGGACGAGTGGCACGAGCTGATGGGGAGCAAGCGCGGCGTGCAGGTGGAGCTGGCCCTGGCGCGGCTGCGCGGCTGGCGGCCGGGGCTGCGCACGTGGGGATTGAGCGCCACCATCGGCAACCTGCAGGACGCGCAGGACGCGCTGCTGGGCACCGCGCCGGACCGTCCGGCCGGGCGCATCGTCCAGGCGCACATCGAAAAGGCGGTGGTGGTGGATGCGCTCATCCCGCCCACCATCGAACGCTTTCCCTGGGCCGGCCACCTGGGCACGCAGATGCTGCCGCAGGTGGTGGACGCGGTGGAAGAGGGCGAGACCGCCATCATATTTACGAACACGCGTTCACAAACGGAGATCTGGTACCAGGCGCTGCTTGACGCGCGGCCGGACTGGGCGGGGCAGATCGCCCTGCACCACGGCTCGCTGGAGCGCGCACGCCGCGAGTGGGTGGAGAACGGCCTGCGCTCGGGCAAGCTGCGCTGCGTGGTGGCTACCTCGTCGCTGGACCTGGGCGTGGACTTTTCGCCCGTGGACCGCGTGCTGCAGATCGGCAGCCCCAAGGGGGTCGCGCGGCTGGTGCAGCGCGCGGGGCGCAGCGGGCACCGGCCGGGGGTGGAGAGCCGCGTGACCTGCGTGCCCACCCACGCGCTGGAGCTGATCGAGGTGGCCGCCGCGCGCGACGGGATGCGCCTGAACGCGGTGGAGTCGCGCCTTCCCGTGGAGCGCCCGCTGGACCTGCTGGCGCAGCACGTGGTCACCGTGGCGCTGGGCGGCGGCTTCCGCGCGGACGAGCTCAAGGCGGAAGTCCGCACGACCCGCTCGTACGCCGGGCTGATGGACGACGAGTGGCAGTGGGTGCTGGACTTCGTCACGCGCGGGGGGGATGCGCTGCGCGCGTACCCCGAGTTCCAGCGCGTGGTCATCAGCGAGGACAGCACCTACAACGTGGGCGACAAGCAGATCGCGCGGCGGCACCGGATGTCCATCGGCACCATCGTGAGCGACGCGTCCGTCACGGTGAAGTACCTGGGCGGCGGCTCGCTGGGCACGGTGGAGGAGGGGTTCATCGCGCGGCTGAACCCCGGCGACAAGTTCGTCTTCGCGGGCAAGCCGCTGGAGTTCGTGCGCGTGCGCGACATGGTGGCGTGGGTGCGCCGCGCGACGAGCACCAAGGGGATGATCCCGCGGTGGATGGGCGCGCGCATGCCGCTGAGCACCGAGTTGGCGGCCTCGCTGCGCGCGCGGCTGGAGGAGGCCTCGCGTGGCGTGTGGCGCGACGCGGAGATGCAGGCCATCCGCCCCATCCTGGAGATCCAGGCCCGCTGGTCGCGCATCCCCGCCGCGGACGAGCTGCTCATCGAGCGGGTCAAGACGCGCGAAGGGCACCACCTCTTCTTCTTTCCCTTCGAGGGCCGCCTCGTGCACGAGGGGCTGGCGGCACTGTTCGCGTACCGCATCAGCCGCCTTACCCCCATCTCGTTCACCTTCTCCATGAACGACTACGGGATGGAGCTGCTCAGCCCCGATCCCGCGCCGCTGGACGAGGCGCTGGCGGCCGGCCTGCTGAGCCCGCGCAACCTGCTGGACGACGTGCCCGCCAGCCTGAACGCCACGGAGATGGCGCGGCGGCAGTTCCGCGAGATCGCGCGCGTGGCGGGGCTGGTGTTCCAGGGCTTTCCCCACGCGGGCAAGACGGCGCGGCAGCTGCAGGCGTCCAGCGGCCTGTTCTTCGACGTGTTCACGCGCTACGACCCCGGCAACCTGCTCGTGAGCCAGGCGCACCGCGAGGTGCTGGAGCGCCAGCTGGAAAGCAGCCGCCTGGGCCGCACGCTGGAGCGCCTGGCCGCCGGCCGCGTGATCGTCACGGAGCCCAAGCGCACGCCGCCCCTGGCGTTTCCCCTGCTGGTGGACCGCACCCGCGAGGCGGTGACGAGCGAGTCGCTTTCGGACCGCGTGCGCCGCATGCAGGTGGCCCTGGAAAAGGCGGCGGACACGGGGAAGTAAGTGGCGGGGCAGTGCATATGTACCCTGTGGCGGGAACGTCTTTGGGAAAGGTCGAACCGAGCTGTTGGCCCCTCGCGCTTTTCTCCAGTGATCACCTGCTCAACAAAGTTCTTGCTCGCGCGGCTGGGCCGCGACATTAATTCGGACCGGCCGCTCTCGCCAAAGCCGGCGTGCTCATGACACGACCGCCCCGCCCTCTCACGCCGCATCTCATCCCTTTCTCCACCGGTTCCTTCATGCCTGCAAATATTCCTTTCCGCGGCATCAGCGACCTCCTTCGCAGAGGCAAAGTGGTACCCCTGCTGGGTGCCGGGGTCAACACGCGCCCGCCGGAATGCGGATCATGGGAGATGGGAGATCCGTATCTGCCGCGCGGAGGCGAACTATCCGAGCATCTGGCCGCATTGAATGACTTTCCCTCTGATGACGCACGCGACCGGGGCGATCTCGCCAAGGTGGCCGCATACGGCCAAGAGGTGCTGGGGCGCGAATGGCTGCGGGTCGTGCTGCGTGACATCTTCGATCGCAGCTACCCACCATGCAGCATTCACAACTATCTGGCGTCGCTCGAGCCCAACCTGCTCATCCTCACGACCAACTATGACGACCTCACGGAGCAGGCCTTTCACGATGCAGGAAGACCGTTCCACGTAGTTGTACACCCAATTGATCGAGCGGAATGGAGTGCGTCGGTGCTGTGGTGGCGCCCGGGCGCGCGCACGCCGGTTATGGAAGCACCCAATAACCTGCGGCTGATTCCCGGCCAGGAAACCATCATCTACAAAATCCATGGCACTGTGCACCGCCCGCGCCCATCAGGCGAGGGAGCGATGGCCGATGTGGACGAAAGCTCCAGCCCGCCGCCGCAGTTTGAGGTGAACGGCGCAGAGGCCTGTCAGGGGGAAGGCGCCCCCGGTCTCGCCGCAACGGCCACGGTGCCGTCAACCGACGAAGAGTGGGACAGCTTCCTGATCACCGAAGACGATTATGTGGAGTTCCTGTCGCGCATGACCATGGCGCCGGTGATCCCCTCCACGTTCGTGCAGCACTTCAACCGCTCTCAGTTCCTGTTCCTAGGATACGGGCTGAACGACTGGAACCTGCGCGTGGTGCTGCGGAACCTCATGCTCACGCGCCGGGGCCCTTCGTGGGCTGTCCAGTTCAATCCTTCGCGGCTGGAGGAGCGGCTGTGGCAGGCACGCGAGGTAGACATCTATGACCTGAGCATAGACGCCTTTGTTCAGGGGTTGTTCAATGCGCAGGCGCGGAACGATGGAGGACGCTCATGACGCTCACGCCCGGCCCCGAGAAAGTGGCGATTTCCGGGCTCCAGATCAGCCCCGCTACGGTGCATGATTGGGAACCTGCTACGGAGGAGTTACCGGCAGCCCTCGCCCTCGCCCTCGCGTCGGATGCGTTCTGCCCGTATCGCGGCTTTAAGCCTTATGAAGAAGCGGATCGCCCGTTCTTCGTCGGCCGCGAGGAGGACGCGCGCATCATCATCGCCAACCTGTATGCAGCGCCGCTGACCGTGCTGTACGGAGCCAGCGGGGTCGGAAAGACATCCGTGCTTCAAGCTGGCGTGCTTCCGTTGCTGCGCAAAGCCCCCGAGGAGCCTGCGGCGGTGGTGCTGTTTCGCACTTGGCAGACGGAAGACTTCACGTCGGCGCTCGACCAGGCAGTGCGCAAGGCCGTCGTCAGTGCGGGAGCGACAGACGAGGGAATCCCCCATGGACTTCCGCTGGATGAGTACTTGGAGACGTGCGCCGCCCGCGTCGGTGGCGCCATCCTGCTGGTGTTCGACCAGTTCGAGGAGTACTTCATGTACAATCAGGCGAGCACCGCGTCCGTGGGGTTCGAGGCAGAGCTGGCCCGCGCAATCAACCGGCGGTTGCCCAACGTCCGCTTTCTCTTCTGCATGCGAGAGGAAGGGCTGAGTAACCTGGACCGCTTTCGCCTGCGCATTCCACACGTATTGGGGAACCTGCTCCGTCTAGAGCCACTGGACAACGAGCGTGCGCACCGCGCGGTGGCGGAGCCGCTGGACACGTACAGTCGTTTGCGGGAAGCGCGTGGCCTGCCGGGCATGAGCATTGAGCCCGAGTTGGTGAAGGAACTGCTTAGCCAGGAAATCACGTTTGATCAGGCACGGCGCGGGGGAGTGGGTACGCTCCCATCCGCGCGCAATCAGGGCATTCAGCTCCCATTTCTCCAACTGGTGCTCACCCGCCTGTGGAGCGTGGAGCGCAGCGCCGGGTCCAGTGTGCTGCGGGCAGAGACCCTGGCGAGGATGGGCGGGGCCAATGCCGTGGTGCGCAGCCATTTGGACGCGGCGTTGCACCGCTTGACGCCCCGCCAGCGGCGAATCGCAGCCCAGACCTTCTGGTACTTGGTCACCCCTTCACTGACGAAAGTCGCCCATACTCCGCAAGACCTGTCCACGATGACGGGGTACACCCATAAAGACGTGAAAGACGTGTTGGGCCGTCTGGCAGGCGAGGATGTTCGTATCTTGCGCAGGATCGACCCCGTACCTGGGGCCGATGGCCAAGCGCGGTACGAGATCACTCACGACTCGCTGGCGCCCGCGATTCTTCACTGGCGCGAACGGTTCCAGCGGAGACGCCGTGATCTGCATGCAACTCTGCTAGCATTTGCTACGCTGATCTTGTTGTTCGTCCTCGTTTCTCTCTACCGCACGTGGACCAGCCGCGAGGCCTCCGCGCAGGAGAATAGAGTCAAGGGTGAAGTGGGTCTCACCATTGCCCGTCTGCTGCTGCCCTCGAATCCGGGGGCCAGTCACGACGCCGCGACCCAGGCACTGGCGCTGCACTGGACGGCGGCGGGGCGCGACCTGGCGCGCCGTGCTGCTTTTGATGACCGGCTTTTGGGTGTCTTGCGGGGAGGGCACAGTGGCAAGGGTGTGACGAGCGTGGCTTTCGACTCCGCGGGTACGCATATCCTTTCTGCCGGTGACGATCACGCTCTTGTGATCTGGAACGTCTCCAAGCGTGAGCCTCTCCGACGTATCGCCGGACTCCACAGGGATGTGATCTATCGGGCTGTGTTCAGCCCGAGCGGCCGCTACATCTCCACGGCAAGCAAGGACGGGACGGCAGCGCTGTGGGAGGCGAGCAATCCGACTGCGGCCTATCTGCTCTCCCGGAGGAACCAGCCGTTTCTTTCTGCGGCCTTCACCCGCGATGGGAGCAACGCCATCCTTAGCGCCGAGGACGGACGAGTGATCGTGTGGCCCCTGGAGGACCGCGAACATCCGCGTGGTTTTCGTACGACCTGGGGGAGCGCGGTCGCTATCGACAGCGACTCTTCGGGCAAGCGTATCGCGGTGGCTTCGGAGCATTCCATGGTTTCCGTATGGAACGCCGGGTCGTTGCGTCGCGAGTGGGGGGTGGAGAACTCCGGCCGCTACGTACAGGACGCCGAGTTCGCTCCCACCGGGCCCAACCTCGCGACGGCGAGCCGGGACGGGATCGGACGCGTGTGGGACGTCAGTAGGGGACGGATCGTGGTACGCCTGCGCGGCCATACCGACTGGATTTACGACATCACTTGGTCGCCGGATGGAACCCTTCTCGCCACGGGGTCGCGAGATGGCACGATACGTACCTGGGACGCCGCTTCGGGACAGTTGATTGCGGTCTTACGCGCCGGGGGCCGCGGGGTGCGCAGCGTGGCGTTCAGCCCCGATGGTAACGTGCTTGCCAGCGCGCATACAGACGGCGCGATCCGGCTCTGGAGCGTTCGGCGTCCGGCCCGGATTCTTCGCGCGCCGCTAGAGGTGGTGCCAGAGAAAAAGACCGCGAAGACCGAGTTGAAAAAACTCGCCAACACGAAGCAACTCGGTGTGGGCGCCGTGCCGCGAGGCATTCCCGGCAGATCCGAGACGGATTCCATCCGGGCGATGATCGCGACTCCCGATAACCGGTGGTTGATCGCCACGACCGACGAGGGTGCATGGATCTGGGCCGCGGGTGAATGGTCTGCGGAGCGGCTTCCGTCGCCCGAAGAAGGGATTCCTATCCCCTTCTTCACATCTGATGACAAGTGGAGCGTCATTGCCGACCCACAGGGCGGGATCTCAATCTTTCCATGCGACGTGTGCAAACAGATTCCGCGCAGTGCCGCAGGCAGTCCCTGAAGGGCCCCCGCAACTCCGTGGTTCCTCTAATCTTGGACCGGGCGCCAGCCAAAAGTCGCCTCCGCGTCCTCCGCCTGAGACGGCCGTAGAACTCCGTGCGCATTCGGGCGTCGCGGTGGGGGCACGAGCTCATCCGCTCTCCCGGGAGGCGCCGCGCCGTCGAGATGTGGCCGGAGATGGGCTTACGAACGGCCGTAAAAGCGGTTATTTTGATGGCCGATGCGACCCACCGCATCGCCGCGCTCTCCGCGCGGCCGGGCGGAACCCTTCGCGGTCCGCCGATCCGCATCCGCAGTCCCCCTCCGTACCTGCTCCCCTCCGATAGAAGGAAATTGATCAATGGCCAAGGACCTCATCCCCATCGAACTCGGAAAGCTGCCCTGGGACGAGGGCACGCGGGCTGAATCGCTCGCCAAGGTGTACGACCACGTCACGGGCGATGCGCGCACGGCCATCCGCTGGTACCAGGAAAGCCGCAAGCCCAAGAAGTGGGTGGCCACGGCGCTGCGCTCCAGCGCGGTGCTGCTGCTTTCTCTCTCCGGCCTGGTGCCCCTCGTGGCCGCGGTGTTCCCCCCGCCGACGGGGCGAGAGTTCAACCCGCTGGTCACCTCACTGATGGTGGCGCTGGCGGCGGCCCTGTTCGGCATCGACAAGTTCTTCAACTACTCCGCGGGGTGGATGCGGTACGTGCGGACGGGGCTCACGCTGCGCACCGCCCTGAGCGAGTTCGAGTTCGAGTGGCAGATCAGCCGCGCCGCGTGGACGGCGCCCGAGCCCACCACCGAGCAGACGGGGGAGATGCTGTCGCGCTGCAACGTGTTCGCGGCGCGCATCAACGCCATCGTCACCGAAGAGACCCACGCCTGGATCGCCGAGTTCCAGGCTTCGCTGGCGCAGCTGGGCGAGTCCGTAAAGGCGGCCGAGGCGCGCGTGGAGGCCGCGGAGGCCAAGCGCATCGAGGCGGCGCGCACGGGCGCCCTGAACGTGAGCATCAAGCACAACGGCGAGACGTACGCGGGCCCGTTTCGCCTGCGGGTGAACGGCGATGCGCAGGGCCGCGTGTTCGTGGGGCCCAACGTGGCGCTGGTGGACCTGCCCGCGGGGCCGCACAAGCTGGCGGCGGAGGTCAGCGCCGGCGGGACGGTGCACCGGGGCGAGTTCAGCGTGGACGTGGTCCCCGGCCGCACCTCCGAGGCCAGCGTGACGGTGGTCCCCGTGGCCTGACGGACGGCGTCCGGCGGACGGTGGAACCGGTGCGGGCGGGGGACGGATCCCCCGCCCGCCCTTGCTTTGTGGGGCCGCGGACGGCAACGTGCGCCCCAATGGCCGGTGCCGGCCCCGCGCGGCGGCAGTCCGGACCTTTTCTTTTGTGGATGGACGAGGGATTGCGGGACGTGAGCGCGGACGGAGACCTGGAGATCGACCTGTGCGGCGAGCGGCTGGTGCTGCTGCCGGAAAAAGCGGCGTACCGGCCCGCGCGCCGCGAGCTGCTGGTGGCGGACCCCCACTTTGGCAAGGCGGCGGCGTTCCGGGCGCTGGGGGTGCCCGTGCCCGGCGGCACCACGGCGGAGAACCTGGGCCGCCTTACGCGCACGGTGGCGCGGACGGGGGCGGAGCGCATCGTGTTCCTGGGCGACTTCTTCCACGCGCGCGCCGGGCGGGCCCGACGGACGCTGGACACGCTGGCGGAGTGGCGCGAGGCCCATCCCGTGCTGGAGATCACGCTGGTGCGCGGCAACCACGACCGGCACGCGGGCGATCCCCCCGAGGAGCTGCGGATCGCCTGCGTGGACGGGCCCCTGCCCGCGGCGCCGTACGCCTACGCGCACCACCCGGAGGCGGCGCCCGCGTGCTACGTGCTGGCCGGGCACGTACACCCGTCGGTGACGCTGCGCGGGGCGGGGCGGCAGCGCGAGCGGCTGGCGTGCTTTCACCTGGGGCCGCACGTGGGCATTCTGCCGGCGTTCGGCGACTTCACGGGGACGGCGGACGTGTCGGTGATCCCCGGCGACCGGGTGTACGTGGTGGCCGGCGAGCAGGTGGTGGCGGCGGTGTGATCCCGCGGACGGCACGTGCGCTGCATCGCGTGCCGGGGCTGCGCAGGGATTTGATCAGCAAGGAGATACGAGCGTGGGAGACATCCCGTTGATGCGTGCAGGGCTTGCCATCATGGCGGTGATCGCCGCGGTGGGCGGGCTTTCGCTGGTGGTGCTGCCGGACGAGGGCAAGAAGAACGGCAAAAAGGGCAACGGCGACGGGGACGACGGCCGCGTGGCGGTCGTGGCCCCCGCCGGCACCGCGGCCGTTCCGCCGGTGGCGGCGGCCGTGGCGGACTCGGCCGCCGGGTTCTCCTGCCGGCAGGACGCGGCGGGCATCCAGCTGCCCAACGCCGTGCACGAGTCCAGCGGCCTGGCCCTGGCGGAGGGCGGCGACTTCCTGTGGACGCACAACGATTCCGGCCAGCAGCCCACGCTGTACCGCGTGGGGATGGACGGCCGTCCCCGCGGGCAGGTGAACGTGGTGGGCGCGCGCGTGCAGGACTGGGAAGACGTGGCCGCCGGCCCCTGCCCCGGCGGCGGGCGCTGCCTGTTCGTGGGCGACATCGGCGACAACGGGGCCAACCGGCCCAGCATCACCATCTACCGCTTTCCCGAGCCCGCCACCGGCGACGCGCAGACCCTGCTGCCGCCGGACGCGTTCACGGCCTCGTATCCCGAGGGCCCGCAGGACGCAGAAGCCCTGTTCGTGCTCCCCGACGGCGCGGTGTACGTGGTCACCAAGGGCGAGACGGGGCCCGTGGCCATCTACCAGCTCCCCCGCGACGCGCGCCCCGGCACCGTGGCCCGCCTGACGCGCGTGGCGCAGCTGAACGCGGACGACGTGAAGCGGGCGGAGCGCATCACGGGGGCGGCGGCGTCGCCGGACGGGACGTGGCTGGCCCTGCGCACCCTGCGCACGGTCTCGTTCTACCGCACGGGCAACCTGTCCGGGGGGAGCCTGGGCGCGCCGCTCACCTTTGACCTGCGCCCGCTGCAGGAGCCGCAGGGCGAGGCGGTGGAGTTCGGCCCAGACGGGACCATCCACCTGAGCAGCGAGGGGGGCAAGCGGGCCACGCCCGCCACCCTCTCGCGGCTGCGGTGCATGCTGCCGTCGTAGCATCCGCCGCCCGCCGCCGCGGGAGGACGGGTCGGAAAACGGAGGCCGGGCGCAGGTGCCCGGCCTCCGTTTCGTTGCGCCGCGATCGGCCGGGGGAGAGCATCGGGCCGAACGCGCCTTTTCGTCGTATTCCGCTTCCGCCGCATCGGCTTACGCGAGACAGCATCCCGCATCTTGCCCGGAGTGCCGGGAAAGATTCGCGAATTTTTCGCATCCGACCCATCCAACTGTTCAGGGAGGATGGATGCACGTCCGCCCCCGCCCCGCGCTCGCCGGACCCGCCCTTCATCCCTCCTGCCCATCCATCCGGCCCCCCTTTTTCATGAGCGACTGGTTCTACGGACGGCTCACCGCCGCATCCGCCGTCCTGGCCAATGGCCGCCTCACCGTGCGGGTGGATGGAGAGCATCCTGGCCGGCACTTCGACGTGAAGCTGGCGGAATACACGCGCGAGGCCCGCCGCGGCGCGCCCGTGCGGCTGGGCCTGTACTGGCGAACGTGTTCGGACGAGGATGACGGTGTCCCCACCCGCTACACGGTCCGGGCAGACGTCCCCCTCCGCGGCCCCCGCCCGGCCACCATCCGCGTGGACCACGCGAGCGGCGTGCTGGACCTGTGGGTGCGCCACGCGATCCCCGGCCGTCGTTTTCGCATCGGAGGAACGCAGAGAAAAGATGAGGAGAGCTG
>DATING010000384.1:0-4072 GCA_035474555.1 Longimicrobium sp.
GGCATCGAGCTCACGGGGCTGGGCGCCAGCCAGGTAAAGGACTGGCGCAGCAGCTACGTGCAGGCGCGCACCACCTGGAAGCGGCTGTTCGCGCAGGTCTACCTGAACCAGAGCGACGCAGGCGACACCTACCTGCTGCGCAACGGCGCGCCCATCGTGGACCGCTCGCAGCTGCTGGTGGGGCAGATCCAGCACGGGCTGGGGCTGTGGGGCGGCCGGCAGAACTTCACCTACGGCGCCGACGCCCTGTTCACCAACCCGCGGACGGACGGCACCATCAACGGGTGGTACGAGAACGAGGACAAGACGGAGGAGTTCGGCGCGTACCTGCAGTCCGAGACGGCCCTCAGCCCGCGGCTGGACCTGGTGCTGGCGGGGCGCGTGGACGTGCACTCGGCCCTGCCGGAGCCCGTGTTCTCGCCCCGCGCGGCACTGGTGTTCAAGCCCCGTGAGGGCCAGGCGCTGCGCATCGCGTACAACCGCGCCTTCAGCACACCCAGCTCGCTGAACCAGTTCCTGGACCTGGGCAGCGCCATCCCCAACGCGCAGCTGGCGCAGCTGGGCTACAGCCTGCGCATCCAGGGCACGGGCGAGAACGGCTTCCGGTTCCGCGAGCCGGGCGGCAGCTACCAGATCCGCTCGCCGTTCACCCCCGCCGCCGCGGGCGGCCCCGGGCAGCTGCTCCCCGTGAACGCCGCCGTCGGCTTTTGGCCCGCGGCCGTGCAGGTGCTGGCCGCCAGCGCGCAGGCGCAGGGCGCGCCCCTGCCGCCCACCGTGATCGCGTACCTGATGACCCAGGCGCCCACCCCCGCGCAGGTGGGGCTCAGCTACCTGGACCTGGTCACGCAGCAGACGGGGCCGCTCTCGGAGCTGGACCTGCAGGACATCGATCCCATCCGCGAGTCGCCGTCGTCCACGCTCGAGGTGGGGTACAAGGGACTGATGGCCAACCGCCTGCTGATCGCGGCGGACGTGTGGTGGAGCCGCAAGGAAGACCTGGTGACGCCGCTCACCATCCAGACGCCGCTGGTGCTGCTCAACGGCCAGCAGCTGGGCGCGTACCTGGTGCCCCGGCTGGTGGGCGCGGGGCTCACGCAGACCCAGGCCCTGGGCATCGTGAACGGGCTGGCGCGCGTTCCGCTGGGCGTGATCTCGTCCGAGGACGTGGATGCGCGCGGCCCGCAGGCGCTGGTGACGTACGTGAACGTGGACGAGACCATCGACCTGTGGGGCACGGACGTGTCCGCCACGGCGCTGCTGGGCAACGAGTGGGAGCTCAGCGGCACGGTGTCGTTCGTCAACGAGAACGTGTGGGATACGGAGAACGCCGGCCTGGTGACGCTCAACGCCCCGCGGTGGAAGGGCGGCATCACGCTGGACTACGACAACGACGACACGGGGCTGTTCGGCGAGGTGCGGATGCGGTACAACGACGCGTTCCCCGTGAACTCGGGCGTGTACATCGGCACGCGGTGCCTGAACGGGCCGGACGCCGTGGAGAACCCGCTGCAGGAAGACTGCGTGGAAAGCTTCACGCTGTTCGACCTGAACCTGGGCTACCGGCTGCCCATGGTGCCGGGCACCACGCTGAACGTGCTGGTGAACAACCTGCTGGACGATGGCTACCGCCCCTTCCCCGGTTCGCCGACCATGGGCCGGATGCTCATCGCCCGCCTGAAGTACGAGTTCTGATCGCGATGCGCTGACGCAGCGCGAGGCGGATCGAAACGAAGGGGAGCCGGCGCGTCCGGCTCCCCTTCTTCGTTCGTGCGGATGTGCGGGATCTTCGTGTGGGGCTGGCTTTACGGCGCCCGCTTCGCGGGGCCCCTCACCCCCCCGGCCCCCTCTCCCGCAAACTGCGCGGGAGAGGGGGAGAACTGCGACCGGTGCACTGGAGCGGGCTCCCTGCACCGGCGGGGCGCCCCCTCCCCCCGGCCCCCTCCCCCGCTTCGCGGGCAGGAGGGGGAGAACTGCACTTTCTGCGAAGCCAGCGCTGTGCACGGGCCGGGGTGTATACCCTCTCCCACGCAGTTTGTGGGAGAGGGTGGCGAGGAACGAGCCGGGTGAGGGCCCTGGGGTGAGGCCGGACGTGACAATCACTCCCGCACTCCCGCACTTCTCTCCTAGCTGCCACCCCGCACGAGAAAGATCCACTCCCACCCGTCCGGCCCGCGACGGAAGCCCGCGCGGAGGCCGGCGTAGCGGCTGTCGGCGGCGTAGTCCGGGGGGCCTGCCCACACCGGGGTGCCGACCACGGTGGCCACGCCGCGGTCCAGCACGAACGGCATGCGGTCCAGCGTGCGGTACTGCTCGCGCTCCCATGCCGCGAACGTCTCCAGCAGCCCCATGTCGATGGGCCCCAGCGTGTGCACGAAGTCGCGCGCCATCACCGAACGCAGCGCCTCCACGTCGCGTTGCGCGGCCGCCTCGCGCACGGCGAGCACGAACTCCGCCAGGTCCAGCCGGGCCGCGGCCTCCGGGTGCCGGGGCGCGTGCACCACGCCCTCCCGCGCGATCCATCCCTCCGGCGCGCCCGGGCAGTGCACGCAGCGCACGCGCAGGTCCGCCGTGTCCGCCCGCAGCACCTCCAGCCGCATGAACACGTACGGCAGCGTCACCCCGCCCGCGTCCGTGCGAAGCTGCACCCCCGCATCCCGCGTCCACACGTTCCCAAACTGCACGATGGGCGGCGGCGGCGCGGGCTGGGCCGCCGGCGGCGCGACGACGGGGGGCGGCGCGGGCGCCGGACGCCGCGGCGGCGCGCTGCAGGCGGCGAGCAGGGACAGGAGCGACAGGACGGCGGCGCGTCGCATGGTCGTCGGGTGCGGGTGGTGGGGCCGGGTGCGCGGGCGGTCGGTTTCCCCCGCCCCGGCGCGCACGTAAATTCGGGGCCGCCGCGCCGCGCGCAAGCACCAGCCCCCGGAAAGAGCCTCCGTTGAACGCATCCGCCCCCCTGGCCCTCGTCTGCTCCGTGCCGTTGGAATGCGCGTGGCTTCGCGAGGCGCTGTACGATGCCCGCGAGACCGTCGTTGGCCGCAAGCCGGCGTGGACGGGGCGGCTGGACGGCGCCGCGGTGGTGCTCCTCCCCGGCGGCATGGGCAAAACCAACGCCGCGCACGCGCTCACCGCCCTGCTGGAGACCGTGCCCGTCCGCGGCGTGGTGGGATTCGGCATCGGCGGAGCGTACCCGGGCTCGGGGCTGGACGTCGGCGGCATCGCCCTGGCGACGGCGGCCGTCTACGGCGACGAGGGCGTGCAGGCGCCGGGTGGATGGATGTCGACGGAGGGCATCGGCATCCCCCTCTGGCAATCCGGCGAGGCGGGGCGCTTCAACACCTTCGCGCTGGATGCCCATCGCGTGGAGCACGCCCGCACCGCCCTGGCGGACGCGGGGTACAACGTGCGCACGGGCCCGTTCGTCACCGTCTCCTGCTGCTCGGGAACCGCGGCGCTGGGGACGGCGATGGCGGAGCGATTTCCCGGCGCGCTGTGCGAGGGGATGGAGGGCGCGGCGCTGGCGCACGTGGCGGCCATCTACGAGGTGCCGTTCCTGGAGCTTCGCGCCGTGAGCAACCTCGTGGAGGACCGCGACATGTCCCGCTGGCGCATCCCCGCCGCCGCCGAAGCCGCGCAAGCCGCCGTCCGCGTCGTCGTCCGCGCGTGGGAGTAGAACAGGGCGCGATGGAGTAAGATCCGCGCACGTGAAAGTAAGATTGGGCGCGGCAGATGGATCGGGATCGGCCGGGATCGATGCGGGGGAGCCGGCATCCGTCCCCGGCGATTGAAATCGCAGCACCGAAAACGTGATGTCGGCCTTCGCCGACGGGTCCGGTGCGGGCGAGTGCCGTGACCGTGGCGCGGATCGCGCCGTCCGTGAACGGACGCGAGCCATTATCCGCGACGGCAGTTCTCCCCCTCTCCGCGAGGAACGAGCGGGGAGGGGCCGGGGGAGGGGGCGCCCGCCGACGCGCCCCGCAAGCAGAGGAAACACATCATGCATCGATCTGACGATATGACGGAGCTGACGCTGGGTTATTCGCCGTGCCCCAACGACACGTTCATCTTCCACGCG
>DATING010000385.1:0-3746 GCA_035474555.1 Longimicrobium sp.
TACTCCGCGCCCCTTTCCAAACGCCTTGGTCCCAGGGCGGTGTGCTGCCTGTTCCGCGCCTCGGCTGATGGCGGTTCCCGCTACCGCACGCCCGAGAGCACGCGCTGGTTGTGCGCGCTGGCCGCCATCGCGCCCCAGACGATGGAGATCGGCCAGGTCAGGAACAGGCTGAAGCCCAGCGTGAAGACAGCGAGCACCACGCTCACGGCGATCATGATGAGCGCGCCGGAGATGGTGGAGTACAGCATCCCCAGCGGGCCGAACAGGAAGGTGAGCAGGAGGGCGACGCCGACGCTTCGGACTTCCCGTACGATGATTACGGGTGCGGAATTGAGGGGTTGGGTCATGGTTGCGCCTCTGTGATGCGGATGAGGGTGGGGCCGCTCCGCGCCAGCAACGCCGCGGCCCGTGATCGGGTGATTCAACAGAGGGACACGCTGGCCGCGGATTCCCCCCAGCGGATGTATCGATCCCGATGAACTGGCGCGATGGCAACGGAGATCGACCCTCCCCGCGGATTCGCCACGACGACGTCCGTCACGGTTCCGGACACAATCCTGTTGATGAATCCCGCCGGTGCCGTTATCCTCTGGATCATCCCCGCCCGGCCACCCCCGATTTCCTGGAGGATCCCCATGCGTAAGCTGAAGCTCAGCATCGAAGCCCTTGCCGTGCAGTCGTTCGACACCGCACCGCTGGTGCGCGGCCTGGGCACCGTGCACGGACGCGACCAGGACCAGGTCGGGCTACCGATTGGCGGGGCGGCCACGCACCCGGACTGCCCCAGCCCGTTCTGCATGGACACGCCGCTCGCCAGCTGCGATGGCACCTGCGGCCGGCCCGGCTGCACCATCCAGCCGCTCACCGACGTCGCGGCCGCGGCCGACACCGCCTGAGGCGCATCCGCCTCCGCACGCACAATCGCCCGCCCCGGCAAGTTGCCGGGGCGGGCGATGTTCATGTGGGACAGGTGGATGGCTACCTCGCGCCGTCACCACAGCGGCGGGTGCGCGGGCCGGTCCTCCCGCGGCTGCGCGTCACCCGATGCGGGAGGCACCTTCCGCCGGCACCCCGTCCGCGCTCCCCTGCGGATTGCCCCCGTCCGCTGCTTCCGAAGTGAAGGCATCCATCTGCGGTGCCGGGTCCGCGGACGCGTCGGCGTGCGGAGCCTGATCCACGGACGGATCGACGGGCGGCGAGCCATCCGCGGGCGCTTCCGGCGTCACCGCCTCCCACAACGGCATCACGGGTTCGCCGGGGGCATCCGCCTCGATGATCGGCTCGGCGGAGGATGAGGGCGGCGCGGCGGGCGGCGGCTCCGCGGGTGAAGCTGGCTCGTCCACCGCCTCCCACACCGGGGTGAGGATGCCATCGGCCGCGGCATCCGTTGGCGCGGACGCGGCCGGCGTTTCCGGCTGCGCAGGCTCCGTGGATGCAGGCGCGGCAGGCGGCTCGGCGTCAGCGGCCGAGTCCGCATCGGCCGGCTGCCACTCGGCCGCGACGATCTCGTCCGACGCCGCGACGGGTGCATCGGCAGCGGGCTCGGCGGAGGGCGGCGCGGCGGGCGGCTCGGCCTCGCCCACCGTGGGCGCGTCCGCGGGCTGCCACTCGGCGTGGACGATTTCGTCGGACGGGGCGGCGCTCGGCGGCGGAAGCTCCGCGGAGGGCGCGTCGGGTTGCGCGGACGCGTCCGGCTGGGCGGGCGGCGATTCGGTCTGCCCGGCAACGGCCGGCTCGGCGGGGGCGGCGGGCTCGTCCGACATCTCCCACTCCGCCGTCACCTCGTCGGGGCCGCGGGGGCCGTGATCATCGGACAGCTCCGCGGGAATCGCATCGGCCAGCTCCGGATTGGCTTCCACGGCGGCAGGCGGCTCCGCGACGAGGGACGGCAGATCATCCGCCTGCTGATCCACCGTCGGCTGATCCACCGTCGGCTGATCCACCACCGGCTGATTCACCGGCTGCTCATCCACCGAGGCTCCGTTGCTGGCCTGCGGCGCATCCACCGCGGCGGGATGGGCCGCATCCGCCGCGATCAGGGGCGCCGATGCAGGAGATTCGTCAGCGGGGACGGCATCATCGGAGGATGCGACCGCCAGTTCCGCCGTGGACGACGGGTCGGCCGGGACGGCATCGACGGATGATCCAGTCGCGGCCTCGGACGCGGGCAACACGCCAGCGGGGGCAGCCGTTTCCGCGGGCTGCCAATCCGCCGCGACGGTGTCGCCCTCCGCGGAGGCGGGCTCGTGCGACTCGTCCGCGGGAAGCGCATCGGCCGTCGCGAAGTCAGGCTCGATCGCCTGCACGGGCTCGGCGGGCGGGGCGTCGCTGGGATTGGCGGGCGGTTCATCCATCGCGGCCACCTGGGCAAGGTCCGTGGGGGAGGGGAATCCGGCATCGCCCGGGACGGCGGCGGCGGCGTGGGGCTGCGACGGCGTGTGCGGCTCCTCGGCGATGGGGCCCATCAGCCAGTCGTCCAGCATGCGGAGCTCGTCGTCGCTGAGCGTGACCTGCGCCTGGCGAAGCAGGTTGAGCAGGTTGCCGCGATACGTGTAGGCCAGGTTGTCCGCGCGGTGCGGCGGGTCCCAGAAGCGGTAGGCGGCGTAGCTGAGCCCGCGCAGCACCAGCGTGATGCTCTGCCGCGCGATGGGCTCGCCGCGCTCCACGCACTGGTCGCGCACGGCCTTGCCGGTGCTCATCAGGCTGTACGGCGCGCGCGTGATCTCCTTGGCGATCACCTCCCACAGCACGCGGTACTGGCGCGGCGTGAGCTTGGGCGCGTCCGTGAGCTGGTGGATGCGGCGCACGAGCGACGCCATCTCTGGCTCCATCTCCGCCAAGCCGTCCGTCGACGGGCGCTGGCGGGGGTCGGCGTGCCGCGCGGGATCGTACAGGTAGCCCGGGAGCGGCGACGCCACCACGCGGAAGGGGAGATCCGGCACGCTGAGCAGCAGGTTCTTGAACGTGCCCTTGCCCAGCCAGCGCGTTTCCGTGATCAGCGGCCCCGCCTCCTGGATGGCGACGTGCGCGGCCTTGCCCATCACCACCGGCTCGGCGGATTCCGCCACCATCCGCGCCACGCGCTCCATCACCCGGTCGCGGACGGTACCCCACTCCGCGCCCGGCTGCTGCGCGGCGGCGGGCGGCGGCACCTCGCCGGGGGCGGGCGCGGCGGGCTCCTCGGCCACCTGCACGGCGATGCGCCACGGGTCGTCGTCCGTGATGCGCAGCTCGGGGCGGTGGGCCAGCACGGCCTCGGCCAGGTTTTGCAGCGAGTAGTAGCCCAGCCAGTTGCTGCTGGGCGTGAACTCCTTGAACTCGCGGAGGATGCGGGGCAGCTCCGACGCCGACAGCGTGCCCGTGGAGCTGGCCTCCTCGTACACCCGCCGGCCGATGGCCCCCAGCAGCTCCGGGTCGCGGATCGCCGTGGAGGTGGCCGATCCGTTGGACGCGGCGCCGGATGCGGAGGCGGCGGGCGAGGGCAGCCCCGGCGCGGCGCGCTGGGGCTCCGGCAGGGCGGGCATCTCCAGCGCCAGCTCGATGAACTGGTCTTCCGTGATCAGCCGGTCGCACGCCGCGCGGTAAGCGGGCGCCGCCTGTCCGCTCACCAGCACCGCCGTCCGCCGGTCGTGCGCGCGGAGCCGCTGCAAGACGGGGGTAAAGTCCGCGTCCGCCGACATGATGACGAAGCGGTCGAAGTGCGTCTCGTGCCGCAGGGCATCCAGGATGTCCATCACCATCACGAT
>DATING010000386.1:0-1918 GCA_035474555.1 Longimicrobium sp.
AGGGCCTCACGATGGGCTGGCCGCTCGTCCGCGTGCGGCCGGCCGACCTTACCGATGCCGGCGTGCAACGGGTGCCGAGAACCGAGGCCTGCCGGGGTGGCCGCCCGGTGCTGGTGGATGGCCGGGTCATGGACGTCGCCAACGTCATCTGGTGCACCGGCTTCCGCCCGGACTACCGGTGGATCGACCTGCCGGTCTTCGGCGCCGACGGCTTTCCCCGCCACGCGCGCGGCGTGGTGACCGATGCGCCCGGACTCTTCTTCCTCGGCCTGCGCTTCCAGCACCGCATGACGTCGTCGCTCATCGGCGGCGTGGGGGACGACGCGGCGTACGTGGCCGACCAGGTGGCGCAGCGCTGCGAGGCGGCGATCGCCTGATGACGCGCGGGCAATTGCCCGCGCGCCGAGTGGTGGTGTAGAATGGGGCCACCCCCACCCGCAGGAGACACGGTGAGCGTCGGACGTGCCAGCCACTTCGTGTCGTGGGACGGCGGCTGCCTCTTCCTCACGAGGGGCCCGGGCATCGCGCCACCCCACGCGCACTACGCCATCCAGATCGCCTTCAGCGACGTGCCGGGCATCCGGTTCCGGTCGAGCGACCGCGAGCCCTGGACGTCGTACGACGGCGTGGTCATCGCGTCGCGGCAGCCGCACAGCATGGACGCCACCCATTCGGGGCTGAACGCGGTCCTGTTCGTGGAGCCCGAGACGCGCGAGGGCCGCGCCCTGACTGAGCGCTACGGTCAGCGCGGGATCGCGCCGCTGGCGGCCGAGGCGCTCGCCGAGGTCCGTCCGTGCCTGTTCGCCGCGTGGCTCGAGCAGCGCCGCGCCGCGGCCGTGGTGCGTGCGGCGCAGGACGTCATCGCCGAGCTCACCGGCGGCGTGGAGCCGCTGGTGGTGTCGGACGAGCGCATCCTCCGGGCGACGGCGTACATCCGCGGCCACCTGGACGCGCCGCTCACGCTGGAGGAAGTCGCCGACGTGGCGTGTCTCTCACCGAGCCGCTTCCGGCACCTGTTCGTGGACCAGACCGGGATGGCGCTGCGGCCATACATCCTGTGGCGCCGCTTCCTGCGGGTGTGGGAGCTGTTGTCGGAGGGCGTCTCGGTGTCGGCGGCGGCGCACGCCGCCGGCTTCGCCGATGCGGCCCACCTCTCGCGAACGAGCAAGCGCGCGTTCGGATTCCCGCCATCCGCGATGCCGATGGGCGCACCACTGCGCGACGAAGATCAGCCCCTACGTTCAAGGGGCCAGCCTTTTCATTCAAGAGCCGAGAAGCCCGCGCCGGTAACCTGAAGCCACGTCATCGCGACGTGGCTTTCTCGTTTCCAACCCGACTCACGCGAGGCTTTCGATGCACTCCTTCTCCTTCGTCTCCCGCACGCTCCGCCGCGTCTCCGCGCCCGCCCTGGCGACTGCATTCGCCGCCACGCTCACCGGCTGCATGATGTTCTCCAAGCCGCCGGCGGACCTGGACTACTCCCGCACGCGCACCAGCGAAGCGGGGATCTATCGCGCGACCATTCGCCCCCAGGGCGACAGCATCCCGAAGGGCAAGCTCCAGCGCTGGACGCTGCACCTGGAGACCGCCGCCGGCGCCCCGGTGGACAGCGCCACGCTCGCCGTGGACGGCGGGATGCCGCAGCACGGTCACGGGCTCCCCACCAAGCCGCGGGTGACGCGCGCGCTCGGCAACGGTGACCACCTCGTGGAGGGGATGAAGTTCAACATGGGTGGATGGTGGGTGGTGAAGTTCCGCGTGAACGCGGCTGCCGGTGCGGATTCCGTGGTGTTCAACCTCTCGCTCTGAGCCGACCCATGCGCCGCCACCCTGCCCTCATCGCGCTGGCCGTCGCCGTGGCCTGTGGGCTCGCCGCCACGATCGTGTCCGTCGCCTGCGCCCGCGCACCTCGATGGAC
>DATING010000387.1:0-3396 GCA_035474555.1 Longimicrobium sp.
CCTCGGCGATCTCCGGCGGCACCACGAAGCCGATGTGGGACTCGTCCACGTACCGCTGCGACAGCTGCGAGAAGCCGAAGCCCGCCCGGTGCCGGATGAGCTCGTGGGTCAGCGAGCGGCTGACGCCTTCGATGAGCACCGTCCAGACCGCGTGCTCGAGCACGCTCCCGTGCTTGACCTGGAGGATGTTGCCGAGGTACGCCTCGTTGCTGGTGCGGCCGGGGATGCTCTTGTGGCCGCCTTCCAGACCCGCGTCCTCGCCGAACGAGAGATAGCACATCCGCCCCGCGAACTCCGCGACCACCTCTCCGGCCACCTCGCTGTCGCTTTCCCAGTCGATGTGCTCGGGATAGAGGAATTCCTGGCGCGTGATAAGGGTGACGCGCGGCTCGCGGATGATCTGCATCAGGGGGCGCCTTCTCGGATGGGTTGGACGGTCGGCGGCGGTAAGCTAGGCCGTTCGCCCGCGCGCGTGCAAGGAGCGCGGACGTCCGCTATCGCCCCGGCGGGCGGCAGGCTCTATCTTGCGCGGCGGATGCGGCGCCGCGACGGCGAGCCGCCCCGATGGTGCATGGGCCGGGCGCCGTCCCCGCCGCACGAACCGAACGAAACCGAACCGGATGCGCATTGCATCGATGCTGTCCAGCGCCACGGAGATCGTGTACGCGCTGGGATTGCAGGACCACCTCGTGGGCATCTCGCACGAGTGCGACTATCCGCCCGAGGCCCTCGGCCTGCCGCGCCTGAGCCGCTCGCGCTTCGATCCGGCGGGGCTCACCAGCGGCGAGATCGACGCCGAGGTGCGCCGCTGCATGCTGGAGTACGGCAGCGTGTACGAGATCGACGTCGATGCGCTGCGCGAGGTGCGGCCGGACGTCATCCTCACGCAGGCCGTCTGCGAGGTGTGCGCGGTGCCCACGGGCTCGGTGGACGCCGCCGTGGCCGCGCTCCCCTGGCGGCCGGAGGTGGCCTCGCTGGATGCGCACACGCTGGACGGCATCCTCCACACCATGCGCCAGGTGGCGGATGACGTGGGCCAGTCCGCGCGCGGCGACGAGGCGGTGGCGCGGCTGCGCGGGCGCGTGGACCGCGTCGGCGAGGCCGTGGCGGGGCGCCCGCGGCCGCGCGTGCTGGCGCTGGAGTGGCTGGACCCGCCGTTCGCGCCGGGGCACTGGGTGCCGGAGATGGTCACGCTGGCCGGTGGCGACAACCTGGTGGGCGAGGCGGGGTCGCACTCGCTGGAGATCCCCTGGAGCCGCGCCGAGGGGCTGGACCCCGACCGGCTGCTGCTAGTGCCCTGCGGCTACGCCATGGACCGCGCCCGCCAGGACGCCGACGAGTCCCGCGCGCAGCTGCGGCGCTTGGCCGCGACCGCCATCGACGACGGACGCGCGGTGGTGGGCGATAGCGCGTACTTCAGCCGCTCCGGCCCGCGCGTGGTGGACGGGATCGAGGCGCTGGCCGCGTGGCTGCACCCGGACGCCGGGCTCGCGGCGCCGCGCGAGCGGATCCTGGAGGGGTGGCGGTAGGGGGAAGGGACGGAAGAGAACGACGAGGGCGGGCAGCCAACGTCGCTGCGCGACGGGGGGCCCTCTCCCCCGCCGGCCTTTTCGCTCGTTCCTCGCGACGGCCGGCGACCCCTCCCCCAACTTCGGGGGAGGGGTGGGCACGGGACAGTGCCGTCGCGTCGCTGGATACGCGGCGGGGCTGGGTTTGCGTGCGCCGTCTCGCACGGGCCCGTGTGATGGAGCACGAAGGTCTCCCCTCTCCCGCGCAGTTTGCGGGAGAGGGGACGGGGGTGAGGGGCCCCGCGAAGCGGGCGCCGTAGAACCCACCCTGGGACGGGACTCGATCTCTCATCCGCTCTTCCCGGGCCCATAAAACCCAGGGGCGGCGCGGCGCTTGCAAACCCGCGCGGCGACGGCAGTTTGGTAAAGCAGGACAAACCTTGCACTCAACGAGGCGGAGCGATGCGACTTCCCACCCGCATCCACGGCATGCTGGACTACCTGCTGGGCGCGCTGCTGATCGCCAGCCCCTGGCTGCTCGGCTTCGCGGACAACGAGGCGGCGCGGTGGGTTCCCGTGGTGCTGGGCGCCGGCGTGCTGCTGTACAGCGCCCTCACGGACTACGAGCTGGGCGTGGTCAAGAAGATCCAGATGCCCGTGCACCTGATGCTGGACGCCCTGGGCGGCGTGCTGCTGGCGGTGTCGCCGTGGATGCTGGGCTTTGATGACCGGGTGTGGATGCCGCACGTGATCCTGGGAGTGGTGGAGATCCTCACCGCCGCCATCACCAACACCGTCCCGGGATATGAGCGTCGCCGAGCGGCCCGCTGACGAGATCATCGATCCGCTCTGCGAGGACGAATCCATCGCCGAGCCGCGTACGCGCATCCACGCGTACGCGGAAACGGAGACGGGCGTCCACGCCGTTCCCCTGGCCACCGCGCTGGGTGTCATCCACCGCGGCCTCACCGGCAAGCAGGACAAGGACCCGCCGCTGGTGTGGATCGACATCGCCGCGCCGGGCGCCCCCGAGGCGGAGTTCCTGCGCGCGGAGATGGACTTTCACCCCCTGGCGGTGGAAGACACGGTGCGCGGCCGCCAGCGCCCCAAGATCGACCGCTATCCCGGCTACTTTTTTCTGGTGATGTACGCAGCGCGCATCAACCAGGAGCGCGGACGCATGGCGCTCAACGAGTTGCACGCCTTCATCGGCGGCAACTACGTGGTGACCGTGCACGACCACCGCATCGAGGAGCTCACGGAGGTGCTGGCGCGCTGGCGGGGCAACCCCACGCGGTTCCGCGCGCCGGGGGTGCTGGCCCACGCGGTGCTGGACCTGGTGGTGGACGGGTACTTTCCCGTGCTGGACCACTTCTCGGAGCGGGTGGCGGAGCTGGAGACGGGGGTAATGGCGCAGCGCACGGGCGAGGACATGCAGACCATCCTGGGGATGCGCCGCGAGCTGGCGCTGTTCCGGCGGATGGTGGGGCCGGAGCGCGAGGTCATCGGTTCGCTGCTGCGGCGCGACATCCCGTTCTTGCAGCCGGACATGCTGCCGTACTTCCAGGACATCCACGACCACGCCATCCGCGTGGCCGAGGAGATCGACACCCTGCGCGACCTGCTGAACGGCGCCATGGAGGGCCAGCTTTCCCTGGCCAGCAACAAGCTGAACGAGACCATGCGGCTGATGGCGGCGTGGTCCATCATCCTCATGGCCATGGCGTGGATCGCCGGCATCTACGGGATGAACTTCGACATCATGCCCGAGCTGCACTGGGGCTACGGCTATTTTTGGGCGCTGGGGCTGATGGTGGCCGTGGGGGCGGTGCTGTTTTCGTACTTCAAGCGCAAGGACTGGATTTGACGGCAGTACGGAAGTACGAGA
>DATING010000388.1:0-3514 GCA_035474555.1 Longimicrobium sp.
CGCCATGCGACCTCCCAGGTTCAGGGTTCGGGGCCGCAAGATAATGCGCGAAGTCAACAAAGTGAACTGCATTGGGCCTTCGCCGACAGGTCCGGTGGGGTGGGGGGGCCGTGGGGTACACCGGCATCCGTCGTTCGGGCCCTCGTCGCAAGGAGAGGTTGGTGCGCGAACGGGGTTCTCCCCCTCTCCCGCACGTGCCGGGACTCGACGGGTGTACCCGGGTTGCAGTGCGGGAGAGGGGGCCGGGGGGTGAGGGCCCCCGCTGGGACCCGGCGGACCGGACTGCCGTTGCGTGAGGGATGCGCGCCCGCAGGGCCGAGACCCCGGAGCAGGACGGCACAGCAGTATCGTGCCGGCATGCGCAGGGGGCTCGGCGCCGTTGGGCACAGTTGTATCGTGCCCTACGGCGCGCGCAGCCCGGCCCCCGCTCGCGGGGGACACGCCCAAATCGTGCAGTAAGCCGGTCTCCGTTCCGGCTTGAGGTCGTGTAACCAGAATCAACTCTCGCACAGAACGCGAAGACGATGTCCGCACTGGAAAGCGTGGTGGAAGTGACGCGCGGGGCCGTGGTGGAGTCGCGGCACCGGGTGCACGTGGCGGTGGTGGGGGCGGACGGCACGCTGCGCGCGTCCAGCGGCGACCCGGACCTGGTGACCTTCTGGCGCTCGTCGGCCAAGCCCATCCAGGCGCTGCCGGTGGTGGACGACGGCGCCTACGACCGCTTCGGGTTCACGCTGGAGGAGCTGGCGCTCATCTGCGGCTCGCACAGCGGCACGCCGGCGCACGTGCGCGTGGCGGAGAGCATCCTGGAAAAGATCGGGCTCACGGCCGAGGCGCTGGCCTGCGGGCCGCACGCGCCGTTCGACGGCGAGGCGCGCCGCGCGCTGGAGGAGCAGGGGCTGGAGCCGGTGCGCCTGCACAACAACTGCTCGGGCAAGCACGCGGGGATGATGGCCACGGCGCGCGTCCGCGGCTGGGAGCCGGACGGCTACGATCGCCTGGAGCACCCCGTGCAGGCCCGCCTGCTCACGGAGGTCGCCCGCTGGACGCAGCTCCCCGAAGAGGCCATCGGCCTGGGCGTGGACGGCTGCGGCGTGGTGTGCTACGCCTTTCCCCTGAGCCGCATGGCGCTGGCCTACGCCTCGCTGGCGGCCGCCGCCCGCGCGGGGGAGCGCGGCCCGGCGACGGTGGTGGAGGCGATGGCGGCGCATCCGGAGATGGTGGCCGGCGAGGGACGCATCTGCACGGCGATCTCGCGGGTGACGGAGGGGCGGGTGTTCGCGAAGGTGGGCGCGGAAGGCGTGTACTGCGTGGGCGTGCCCGGCGCGGAGCTGGGGATCGCCCTCAAGGTGGAGGACGGCAGCACGCGCGCCATCGCCCCCGCCGTGGCCGGGGTGCTGCGCGAGCTGGACCTGATTTCGGAGGACGACTTCGGCGCGCTGTACGGCTACGTGTACCGCGAGGTCGCCAACACGCGCGGCGAGGCCACGGGCGAGGTGCGCCCCAGCATCCACCTGCGGCCGGCGGATCCCGCCACGCCCGTGGACGACGGTGCCGCGGTCCCCGAGCCGGACGTGCCCCTCGCGTGACCGTGGCGGCGGATTCGAATCACGCTGGCGGCGCCGGCGGACGCGTGTCGATGGGACGGCGGGCGCTGCTGCGGCTGGCGGCGTCGCTGGGGACGCGCGATTCCGCCACCATCCGCGCGGCGATGGAGGAGGCGCGGGACGAGGCCGATGCGGGCGCGGTGGATGCGGGCGCGGTGGATGAAGTGCTGCTGCAGTCGCACCTGTTCATCGGCTTTCCGGATGCGCTGAACGCGCTGGGCCTGTGGCGCGCGGTGAGCGGCACGCCGGCGCCCGCGTCCGCCGGCGAGGACCCGGCCGCGTGGGATGCGCGCGGGGAGCGGGTGTGCGCGGAGGTGTACGGCGCCAACTACGACAAGCTGCGGATCAACGTCCGGCAGCTGCACCCGGACGTGGACGGGTGGATGGTCACCGGCGGCTACGGGCGGGTGATCGGCCGGCCGGGGCTGGACCTGGCCACGCGCGAGCTGTGCATCGCCGCGCTGCTGGCGGTGTGGAACGTGCCCCGGCAACTGCACTCGCACCTGCGCGGCGCGCTGAACGCGGGCGCGTCCGTGGCAGAGGTGGACGAGGCGGTGGAGGCGGCGTGCGGATATCTGCCGCCGGAGCGCGCCGCGGACGTCCGCGCGCTGTGGGGCGAGATCCGCTCGAAGGCGGGCTGACCCGTCGGCGGCGGATGCACGGCGTCCGCGCCGCCGGCGGATGATGGAGTGTTCTTTGAAGGAATTCTTTCGCTCGATGGGGCGATTCAGCCGGGACGGAGAGAGATTCGGTGTTTCTCGATTACTCTGAGATCAACGTAAAGGCGGGCGATGGCGGGCCGGGTGCGTCGTCGTTCCTGCGCGAGTCGTTCCGCCCGCGCGGCGGGCCGGACGGCGGCGACGGCGGCCGGGGCGCGGACGTGATCCTGCGCGCCGACGCGCAGCTCACCACGCTGATGGATTTTCGCTACCGCCAGCAGTACAAGGCGGAGAACGGCGCCAAGGGCTTCAGCACCAACAGCACGGGCCGCAGCGGCGACGACCTGGTGCTGCGCGTGCCCGTGGGCACCCTGATCCGCGACGTGGAAGCGGACGTGCTGGTGGGCGAGCTGCTGGAGGACGGGCAGGAGATCATCGTGGCCAAGGGGGGCAAGGGCGGCTGGGGCAACGCGCGCTTCGCCACCCCCACCAACCAGGCGCCGCGCCGCGCGGACCCCGGCGAGCCGGGCGAGGAGCGGCGCATTGCGCTGGAGCTCAAGCTCATCGCGGACGTGGGCCTCGTCGGCGAGCCGAACGCGGGCAAGAGCACGCTGCTTTCCGCCGTCTCGGCCGCCACGCCGCGGGTGGCGGACTACCCGTTCACCACGCTGACGCCCAACCTGGGCGTGGTGACGCTGTCCGGCAGCCGGTCGTTCGTGATGGCCGACATCCCGGGGATCATCGAGGGCGCGCACGAGGGCAAGGGGCTGGGGCACCAGTTCCTGCGCCACATCGAGCGCACGCGCACGCTGGCCATCATGATCCCCTCGGACGCGCTGGAGCCCCAGGCGGAGTACGACAAGCTGATGGAGGAGCTGCGCCGCTACTCCGGCGAGCTGGCCGGCAAGCCGCACTGCGTCGTGTTCACCAAGGGCGACCTGCTGCCGCCGGACTGGGAAGCGCCGAAGGTGGATGCGCCCGGCGCGTGGGGGCAGTTCCTGATCTCGTCCGTGGCCCAGCGCGGGCTGGATGCGCTGAACGAGGCGCTGTGGCAGCACGCCGCCCTCGCCCACGCGGAGGAGTCCGGCACGGACGAAGAGCCGGAGCCCTGGCGGCCGTAGTCCGAACGGATCGATCAGGATAACGAGAGCGCCGCCCCCACGGGCGGCGTTTTTGTTGGGATTACTGCATCGTATCCGTCTCGTTCCCCAAGGGAGCGGGCCGGGTCCGCCACCTGCCGGACCAGCT
>DATING010000389.1:0-3213 GCA_035474555.1 Longimicrobium sp.
AGGCGGAGGAGAGGAAGTAAGCCTCGCGCTCCGCCGACCACTTGAGGTCGCCCGTCACCCGGTTGGTCGTGCCGTCGTTGCGCACCATTCCGGAGAAGGGGACGTTCACGCGCACGGCCGCCGGCTCGCGGGCCAGGTCCAGCTGCGGAAGCCCCGTCACGTGCACCACCGCCGTGCCGAACGGCTCCGGCAGGACGGCGGCGGGAAAGAAGTAGCCGGCCAGGAAGTCGCGCGTGTCGGCGCCCTCGTCCGTCAGGGGGAGCACCAGCCCCTCCGCCGAGAAGATGTCCGTGGCCGCGTCCTGGTTCTCGCGCAGGCTGACGATGGTGTTGGACGTGCCGAAATCCACCCCCACGAACCACCTGGCCTCGTGCGGGTCGCGGGCGGCGGGAAAGCGCGGCAGCACCACGCCCAACGGCTCTGCCCGCTCGCCCGCGCCCGTGGCCGTGTTGCGGAACTCCAGGATTTCCGGGCGCGCCGAGAACGCCGCGGCACGGACGAGCGGCGTGCGGCGGCTCTGCCCCGCCAGCGCGAGCGCCTGCCCGCCGGCGTACGCGCGCACCTCCACGTGCTCCGCCACGAACTGCTCGCGGTCCGTGCGGAACACCGTGTACTCCGTCCACGCGGGGTGCGCGAACGCCGGCCACACGGTCAGCTCCGGGCCGTACTGCTTGAGGATGTGCGTGTCCGGGTACACGCGGCGGACGACCACCTCGCCCGGCTCGTCATCGCTCCCCACGGGCACCGTGAGCGCCACGGCCACGGAGCCGTTGGAAAGCACCTCCACCGTGAGCATCCGGTCCACGTCGTCCGGCGTAAACCAGCGGAAGAACTCGCTCCGCAGCGGCAGCGCCAGGCGGGGCTGGGCAAAGCGGGGGTCCGCGCCCTGCGACTGCACGCGGTAGCCGCGCAGTCCCTTCACGGACTCCGCGCGCAGCGGCTCGCCCAGCAGGAACACCTGGTCCGTGAGCCAGTCCGTCTGCGGGCTCACCCAGGGGTGGTGCGTCTCCACGCCGGGGAGGACGGCGCGGTCCAGGCGCGCCAGGTCCGCCGGCAGCTTGACCGGCGGCGCGCCCGCGTAGAAGCGCCCGTCGAAGCTGGCGGGATCCACCACGATGGGCACGGGATGCACGCGGGTGGACGCGCGCAGGCGCCAGCGGCTCTCGTCCAGCTCCGTGTCCGTGCGCTTGTACAGCACCAGCCCGCCGAAGCGGCCCACGGGCTCCAGGTGCAGCGACGCGGCCGCCGTCTTCCACCCCTCCGGGCCGGGGGAGGGGCTCAGCAGGTCCGCCATCCGCTCGCTGCGCCCGGTGCGGCACTCCCGCAGCTCGCGCTTGAGCCAGGCCGTGACGCACCCCTGCAGCGTGTTCCACTCCACGTACTCCGCGTCCGACTCCGGCGGGGAGCCCTCCAGCTGCGGCAGGAGCACCTGCGCCACGTAGCGCTGAAAGCGAAAGGGGCGCGCCGGCAGCGGGCGGTGCTCGGCGCCCGCGGCGTAGCGGAAGAGCGTGCGCGTGGCCTCGTTGCGCCCCGCGTCCTCCGCCGTGAACAGCAGCGTGTACGGCGACGACGCGGCGATGGGGGTGCCGTTCACCAGCAGCAGCGAGAGCGTGGGAACGGCGGTCCGGCTGGAACCGCCGTTGCGCCGCGGCGACAGCTCCACCAGGGCGGCCGCGAAGTCCTGCACGCGGGTGGAGCCGGTGTCCTGGGCCATCCCGCGCAGGTCGTCCAGGCGGATGGTCTCTACCGTCACGTGCGCCCCGCGCGCGGAGCCCTGCGACCAGATGAACTCCAGCGCGTCCAGCAGCTCGTTCTGCACCAGCCGGTGGGCGGGGTGCTGCGGATCCTCCAGCGCGTTGCGGAACAGGTGCAGCCGCGCCCACGGGCTGGGGATGGACTGGATGCGGGTGCGGATCTCCGACGCGTTCTCCGCCGGCAGCTCCAGCTTGGCCAGCTCCACGGGGTTCTGCAGCGGCGTCCAGCGCCCCGGCGGCAGCGCCTCGACGTTCGCGGGATTGGGCCTGTCGCGAAACCGCGGCAGCAGGTTGCGGCTCATGCGGCTCCCCGGGGGCTCAGGTTCTCGGAAAAGGCGGCGCGGGCGTAGCGCTCGCTCCCCTCGCGCATCACGTGCATGAAGCCGGGAAATCCCGCCCCCCGGTGGGCGTAGGCCGCGTCGTTCCAGTGGCGGAATACCACGGACTCGTCGTCCCGCGACCGCCCGTCGGCCACGGCGCCGCGGCCCTCGATCAGCTCGTCGGGGCGGATGGAGGACGGCGGGCCGCCGGACGCGGGCACCAGCGCCAGCGCGGGCGTGGAGCGGCGCATCTCGCCCAGCCAGGTCCACGCCGCGCGAAAGAATCCGCCCATCCCGTCCAGCGCCCGCGTGCGCTCCACCAGCTCGCCGGGCTTCAGGCGGAGCAGCTGCAGCCAGGTGACGCCGCGCAGCGTGTCCGCCAGGTCGCGGGCGCCGCCGCCGTCGGGGCGGAGGATGCGCAGAAAGGTGTGCGCGGCCACGATCCCGCCCACCAGCCGGGCCCGCGACGCGGCGTTGAGCGGCAGGTCGCCCCACCCCGGGTCGCGCCCGCCGACCGCCGTGGCGCGCACCACCGGCAGCCGTGCGGACGCGTCTTCCCCCGGCCGCGCCGCGAAGTCCAGCGCGGCCAGGGCGCCGTAGAGCTCGATGTAGTGCGCGTCGTTGGCCTGGCGCTCGCCGCCCACCTCGTTGCGGGTCTGCTCGCGGGGGACGGAATCGCCCAGCATGTACAGCCCGCCGTATCCCGTGCTGGTGTTGAGATACGTGGGCAGGGCGCCCGCCGCGTTCTGCGCGAAGAGCACCGTCTCCGGCCGGGGGCCGCCGTCCGGCGCGTCGCGCGTGTCGGGGGCGGGGAGGGTGAAGTAGGGGAGAAACAGCGCGCCGCCGATGCGCTGGGGCGGCACCCCGGCGATGGCGGCCGCACCGTCGCGCCCCGTGAGCCCGTCCGCGAGCGCGCGGCCCACCACCGGGAACGCGGCCGAGCCCGTGCCGCCGAAGATGGAGCCCACGGCGAAGTACACGGAATCCGCCGCCACCTGCCCCTGCGACAGCAGCTGCTCAAAGAAGCGTTCGTCCCGCAGCCGGTTCATGAACACCGTGCCGATGGAGGGCACGCCGCGGAACCCCATCGTCAGGTCCATGTTGCGCACCCGCTCGGGGTTCAGCAGGTCGAAGAGGTG
>DATING010000390.1:0-2492 GCA_035474555.1 Longimicrobium sp.
CTACTGCTGCCGCACAGGGAAGGACCTGTTCCCCGTGGCCTCTTTCCCCCTGTGTGAGGCCTTCTTTGAAATCATGAATGCACGATCAATCAGAGAATCCGGTATGACTGCGGTAGAGACCGGAGGCGCATGAGCCGCAAGCCGAAGCACTCCTCCCCTGCTGACTGTGCGTGAGACAAAAAGATCGGGGCCCGTCCACGTGGACGGGCCCCGATTGCTGCCTGGCCGGAAAGCCTCGAAAGACTACCGGGCGAGGCGGCGCTCCTTGATGCGGGCCGCCTTGCCGCGGAGGGTGCGCAGGTAGTACAGCTTGGCGCGGCGCACGCGGCCGTAGCGAACCAGCTCCACGCTGCCGATCATGGGCGAATGCAGCGGGAACGTGCGCTCCACGCCCACGCCGCCGGACAGCTTGCGGACCTTGAAGGTCTCGTGGATGCCGCCGTGCTTGCGCGCGATGCACACGCCCTCGAACGCCTGGATGCGCTCCTTCTCGCCCTCGCGCACGCGCACGTTCACACGCAGCGTGTCGCCGGGACGAAACTGCGGGATGTCGCTCCGCAGATATTCCTTCTGGGTCTCCATGAACGGATGCATTGCCCTGTCCTTTTCAAAGTCTACGTAGTGGAGAGGTCGGGCCGGCAGCCCCAAGGGCGGCATACGCGCGCCGACATCTACTCGTGGTCCGGATGCTCCAGGAGCTCCGGGCGCCGCTCGCGCGTCAGGCGCTCGGCCTGCTCGCGCCGCCACGCGGCGATCCTGGCATGGTCGCCCGAGAGTAGGATCTCGGGGACCCTGTGCCCGCGATACTCCGCGGGCCGGGTGTACGACGGCGCGCTGAGCACCCCGTCGTAGTGGCTGTCCGTGGACGCCGACTCGTGGTCCGAGATGGCGCCCGGCAGCAGTCTCACCACCGCGTCGAGCATCGCCAGGGCGGGGATCTCGCCCCCTGAAAGGACGAAGTCGCCCAGCGAAAGCTCTTCCGTGGCCAGGTGCTCGGCCACGCGGTGGTCCACGTCCTTGTAGTGCCCGCACAGAAAGGTGATCTCCCCCTGCAGGCTCAGGCGAACCGCGTCCCCGTGCGTAAAGCGCCGTCCCCGCGCCGACATCAGCAGGATGGGCCCGTTGGGCTTCTCCTCCCCCGCCGGCGCCAGCGACGCCACCGCCTCCCAGAACGGGTCCGGCTTCATCACCATCCCCGCGCCGCCGCCGTAGGGCAGGTCGTCCACCGTCTGGTGGCGGTCGTGGGTAAAGTCGCGCAGCTGGACGAGGTTGTACCGCACCAGTCCAGCCGCCGCCGCGCGCGCCGGAATGCTCAGCCCCAGCGGCCCCCGAAAAAAGTCGGGGAACAGCGTGACGACGTTGATGCGCATCGTCACAGGTCCAGCAGCCCCGGCGGCACCTCCAGCTCCAGCACCTTCTCCGCCGCGTCCAGCCGGCGGATGGTCTCGCGGACGAACGGGATGAGCAGTTCCTTGCCCGCCCCGCGCGTCACGCTCAGCAGGGGCCCGGACGGCGCGTCGTAGACCTCGGCGATCACGCCGATCTCCCCTTCGGCCGCCGTGACGATCTTCATCCCCAGCAGGTCGTGGTAGAACACCTCGTCCTCGGCGGGGACGGCGGCCTCGCTGCGGGGGATGAGGAGCGTGCGTCCCCGCAGCGCCTCGATCTCCGGCGAGCGACCCGCGTGCTCGGCCACCTTCACCAGCATGCCGCCCTTGAAGGCCCTGGCCCGTTCGATGGTCAGGACGTCGTCGGAGCGACGTCCCTTCGCATCTCCCAGCACCAGGACCCGCCCCGGCGCGTACACCGCGTCTGGGCGGTCCGTCTCCAGGCGGATGAACAGCTCGCCCTTGATGCCGTGCGGCTTCTGGACCGTCCCGACGATCAGGTACTCGGCTTCGCCCTCAGCCATCCGTTACCCCGTTCCGGGAGACGGATCAGGCCTGCGGCTCGTCCGCCGCGGGCTCGGTGGCCTCGGCGTCCGTGGCCACCGGCGTGTCGGTGGCCGGCGCGTCCTCGGCGCCCGCCGGGGCGGTGGCCTCGGCGGTCGGCTCGGTGGCCTCGGCCTCCACGGCCACGGTGTCGTCCGCGGCGGCAGTCTCCTCGGCGGCCGGAGCCGAAGCCTCGGCGGCGGGGGCCTCGTCGGACCCGCCCGAGACGCGCTCGGTCACGTTCTCCACGGCGTCGCGCGCGGCACCGGCCACGGCCGACGCGGCGGAAGCGACGGCACCCGCGGCGCCCGAGTCACGCGCGGCATCGGCCACGGCGGAGGCAGCGGACGCGACGGCGCCCGTCACGGCCGAGGCGGCGCTGGACACGGCCGAAGCAGCACCCGACGCGGCGCCCGACACAGCCGAGGCGGCACCCGACGCGGCGCCGGAGACGGCCTTGGCGGCCTTCTTGGCGGTGCCGGTCACGGCCTCGGTCGCCTGCTCCACCACGGAGGGCACGGGGCCGAACACGCCGGCCTTCTTGAGCAGCGACTGCACGGT
>DATING010000391.1:0-2533 GCA_035474555.1 Longimicrobium sp.
GGATGAAGTGCCAGCGCCAGCGGTTGCGGATGCGGTCGATGGGGCACGGTGCCGGCCCCATCAGCGCCACGTCGCGCACCGCGCGCGCCGTCAGCAGGCCGCTCACCCAGTCCGCAGCGGCCACCGCCGCCTCCTGCGTCGCCTTCTCCTCCACGCCGCTGATCACCACGTTCACCAGCCGCGAGAACGGTGGATACGACGGCTCGCGGCGCGTTTCCAGCTCGCGGTCGGCGAACCCCACGAAGTCGTGCTCGGTGGCGCGCTCCACCGCGTAGTGGTGCGGCAGCGCCGTCTGGATGAACACCTCGCCGCCCTTGGGCCCGCGCCCCGCCCGCCCCGCCACCTGCGTCAGCAGCTGAAACGTGCGCTCCGTGGCGCGAAAGTCGGGGAGGTTGATCCCCGTATCCGCGTTGATCACCCCCACCAGCGTCACGTTGGGAAAGTCCAGCCCCTTGGCGATCATCTGCGTGCCCAGCAGGATGTCCACCTCCCCCCGCTCCACGCGCCCCAGGATGGTGTGGTGCGCCCACTTGCCCCCCGTGGTGTCCACGTCCATCCGGGCGATGCGGGCTGCGGGGAACGCCTCCTCCACCGAGCGCTCCACCTGCTCCGTCCCCACGCCCTTGAAGCTCAGGTCGCCGGATCCGCACGCCGCGCAGATCGTGGGCGACGCCTCCTCGTGCAGGCAGTAGTGGCAGGTGAGTCGCGCGCGCCGCCGGTGGTAGGTGAGCGACACGTTGCACTGCGGGCAGTGCCACACCAGCCCGCACTCCCGGCACTGCACGAAGGTGGCGTAGCCGCGGCGGTTGAGCAGGAGGATGGTCTGCTCCCCGCGCTGGATCCGCTCGCGCACGGCCTCCACCAGGATGTCGGCGAGGACGACAGGCCCCGGCTCCTGCAGCGGCCCCGTGGTCGCCTTGACGCGCTTGCGCTCCGCCTTGAGGTCGATGACGCGGATGGGGGGCAGCGGCTGCCCGCCCACCCGCTCCGGCAGCTCCACCAGGTTGTACTTGCCCGCCCTGGCGTTGGTCCAGCTTTCGAGGGAGGGCGTCGCGCTCCCCAGCACGCACACCGCGCCCTCGATCATCGATCGCACGACGGCCACCTCGCGGGCATGATAGCGCGGCGCCTCCGCCTGCTTGTACGAGCCCTCGTGCTCCTCGTCCACGATCACCGCGCCCAGGTTGTCCAGCGGCGCAAAGATCGCCGAGCGCGCGCCGACCACGATCCGCTTTTCCCCCGCGCGCAGGGAGCGCCACTCGTCGTACCGCTCGCCGTCGGACAGCGCGGAGTGCAGGACGGCCACGCGGTCGCCGAACACGGCCTTGAAGCGCCCCACCGTCTGCGGCGTGAGCGAGATCTCGGGGACGAGCACGATGGCTGTCTTGCCCTGCCGGTCCACCACCTCGCGCAGCAGCTCGATGTACACGAGCGTCTTTCCCGACCCCGTGACGCCGCGGAGGAGGAAGGTGCCCGGCTTGCGCGTGCGGCTGGCCTGCACGAGCGTGTGGATGACGCCCGCCTGCGCCTCCGTGGGCGTAAGCCGCGGCGCCTCACCGTTGGGCATGGCGGCGTAGGGATCGCGGGGCACGACCTCGTCCTCCGTCTCCACCAGCCCCTTCTTGACCAGCTGGCGGATGACCTCCGGGCTGAAGCCCAGCGCCTCCTGCAGGTGCGCGGATTCCGTGCGGCCGCCCAGCCCCTCGATCATCTCGTACGCCTCGCGCTGCCGCTTGGCCCGGCCGAACGCCTCTTCGCGCGCCAGCAGCGTGGGGAGCTCGCGGGCGATCTTGATCACGCGGCGGGTGCGTACGGGCGGCTCCACGCGCGGCCCTTCCGTGTCCACCCGGACGACGCCCTCCGCTTCCAGCCGGCGGATGGTGGGCCACCACGCGCGCTCCCCCAGCTCGCGGCGCACGCGCGGCAACGGCTGCGGCCCCTCGCGCCCTGCGAGCCAGGCGACGAGCTTCTGCTCCTGCGGCGACAGCTCGATCCCCTCCGGCTCGCGCGCCAGGGAGACGAAGTCCGTCGAGGAATCCGTGAGGCCCGCGGGGAGCGCCGTGCGGATCACCTGCCCCAGCGGCGCCAGGTAGTAGTCCGCGATCCACCGGCTCAGGCGCAGGATGGTGTTCGTCGCGCTGGGCTGCGCATCGAGGACGGCGCTGATGGGTTTGGCGCGCTCCGGCCGCTCCGCCGTTTCCACGACCCGGTCGATCCACCCGATCTTTTCGCGGTTGGCGAACGGCACCAGCACGCGCGCGCCCGGCCGCGCGGCGGCGCGCAGCCCGGGCGGGACGGCGTACGTGAAGGTACGCGGAACGGGGAGCGGAAGGGCGACTTCGACGAACAACGGGTGACTGCCAGGGAATAGGTAATAGGGAATAGGGAATAGCCTGCAACGACGCTGAACTGCGGGTTACAGGGGACAGGGTACAGGGGACAGCCTGCAACGGCCCGACAATCTGTCCCCTCGGGGTTCCCCTCGCGAGGGGCGGCGGTGTCGTCCACACCCACGAAACGAGCCGTGCCGGCG
>DATING010000392.1:0-3874 GCA_035474555.1 Longimicrobium sp.
GTGGAGCTGGGGGCGGGCACCCGCTTCGAGCAGACGATGGTGCGCGGATCCGCGGCCACGGGCGTGCGGGTGAGCGGGACGGACGTGCTGCTGCTGGGCGGGCGCATCCAGGGGAGCCGCGGCACCGGCCTGGACGCCTCGGCCGATTCCCTGAACCGCTACAGCAAGGCCGTCCGCGTGGTGGGTGCGGGCGGGTACGGGGCGATGCTGTCCGTTCCGGCCCTGCGGCGCCTGTACTCCACGCCCGCCCTGCAGGACAGCCTGCTGGGCAACGCGCGCGACACCCTGGTGCTCTCCGGCGGAACGCTGCGGGGCGGCCAGGTCATCGTGGGCGGGCGGCTGCCGCTCCGGGTCACCGGCACCATCGAGCTGCAAGCGGCGGGGACCCTGAGCGCGCAGCCGGGCGCGGTGCTGGTGTTTGCCCCGCTGACCCGGATCGTGGGCCGGAACGGGGGACGGATGCTGGCGCGGGGGAGCGCGGCCCAGCCGGTGCTGTTCACGGCGGACGATGCCGTGCGGGGCTGGGGGGGACTGACGTTCTACGGCGACGCGACGACGGGCACCACCTACCTCACCAACGTGCGTATCGAGCACGTCACCGGGGCGTTCCCCGCCGTGGGGACGTACATCGGCCAGCCGGTGATCGTGGACAGCTCGGTCATCCGCCAGACGGGGTTCGCGGTCGCGCTGTACACCGCCAACTCGCGCCTGATGCGTACCCGCGTGGACACCACGCTGGACGCCGAGCGTCCCGCCGTGGAGCTGTTGTTCAACGCGCGCATCGAGAGCACGCGCATCCGCGCCCCGGCCGGCCCCGGGCTCTCGCTCCTGGGCGTGCGGGTGCAGGTGGTCTCGTGCGAGATCCGGGACGGTGACCAGGAGGGGATCGTCGTCGGGTACACCGAGGTCCCCATCCGCAACTGCAACCTGGTGGACAACGCGGGCCCGGGAATTCGATTCGTGGGGGAAAACACCCTGAACGCGACCGGCAACTGGTGGGGAAGCACGGGCGGCCCCCTGGGCCCGGGCGGGGACGGGGTGTCCGCCCCGGCCGGCCCGATCGTCTACTCGCCCTGGCGCACCACGCCGTTCGTGCTCCCCTACCTGCCCTGACGCGGCGCGGGGGGCGGCGCTCCGTCCCCCGTCCCCGTACGCCATCGCTCTTCCAGGCTCTTACGGCGAAGGACCCATGATGCAGATTTCGACGATGCCCCGGCTGCGCGGTTCCGCGTACGCGCTCCTGGCGGCGGGCGTGCTGGGGGCGTGCGACGCACCCACGGCACCCGGCACGGCCGCCGCGGGCGGGCCGTCCCTGCTGGTGACCGCGGCGTGCGCGGGCACCGGCGGCCAGACGCACGCCGCGCAGCACATCGTGACGGCGCAGACCTGGACGCGGGCCAACAGCCCGCACCGGGTGACGGGCAACATCGACGTGGACTCGGGCGGACGGCTCATCGTCGCCCCCGGGGCCGTGGTGTGCTTCGAGCCGGCCACCACCCTGCGGGCGTACAACGGGGGCCGGCTGTGGGCGCGCGGGCACGACACGGCCCAGGTGGTGCTCACGGCGCGCGATCCGTACCGCGGGTGGTACGGCATCGTCCTGTACGGCGCGCCCGTGGGCCCCAGCTACCTGACGAACGCGCGGGTGGAGCACGTCCACTTCGAGTACACGGCGCTCACGACCGCGCAGCAGCACGACGTGTACGTGGACAGCGCCGTCATCCGGCAGAGCGGGCAGGCGGTCCGCTTCGGCACGGCCGGGTCGCGCCTGGTGCGCAGCCGCGTGGACACCACCACCAACCGCATCCTGCCGGCCGTGGACCTGGCGGCGGGCCGGTTCGAGCAGTCGGTCGTGCGCGGGGCGGCGGGAACAGGCGTGAGCGTGGACGGCCCCGGCGTGCTGCTGGTGGGCGGGCGCATCGAGGGGAGCGGCGGCGTGGGGCTGCGGGTCGCGTACGAGCTGAACCCGGCCAGCCGGGCCGTGCGCGTGGTGGGCGGAAAGACGCACGCCGCGGAGCTTCCCCTGCCGGCCCTGACGCGGATGTACTCCACCGCGGCGCTGCAGGACAGCCTGGGGGGCAACGCGAGCGATTCGGTCTTCGTCACGGGCGGCATCCTTCGCTCCGCCCTCACCGTGGGGGCGCGGCTTGCCCTGCACGTCCGGCCCTTCGGCATCCAGGTGGACTCGGGGGGATCGCTCGTGCTGCAGCCGGGGGCGCGGATGGTCTTTGGCCCGGATGCCGGGATCACGGCCCAGAACGGCGGGCGCCTGTGGTCGCGCGGCAGCGCGGCGAGCCCCGTGCGGCTCACGGCGGACGATCCCGCGCTGGGCTGGTACGGGCTGGGGTTCTACTCCTTCGCGACGAGCCCCAGCTACGTGACCAACACCCGCATCGACCACGTGCGGCTGGGCGGGGCGGCGGTGTACGCCCCGCACGGCCACCCGGTGATCGTCGACAGCACCGTCATCCGGCAGAGCGGCATGGGGATCCACCTTGCAGCCCAGAACTCGCGCCTGAGCCGCACCCGCGTGGACACCACGCTCGACGCCCGGTTTCCCGCCGTGTACCTGGCCGGCAACACGCGCATGGAGAGCACGCGCATCCGCGCGTCCGCCGGCCCCGGCCTGGCCATCTGGTCCCCCTACGTGGTGGTGGCCTCGTGCGAGATCCGCGACGGAGACCAGGACGGCATCCTGATGGAGTACTACGTGGTCCCCGTCCACAACTGCAACCTGGTCAACAACGCGGGCGCGGGGATCCGGCGTAACCCCGGGGGCGCCGGCGGGGCCGTGGACGTGACGGGCAACTGGTGGGGAAGCGCGGACGGCCCCATGGGCCCCGGCGGCGACGGCGTGTCCGGCACGCTCGTCTACTCGCCCTGGCGCACCACCCCGTTCGTGCTGCCCTACGTGCCCTGAGGCGACCCACGCCGATCGAAGCGACGCGGAGGACGGCGCACCGCCGTCCTCCGCGCTTTGCCGGACGGGCTTCCGAATGACCGTTGCGGCCAGCGCCGAGATCCTGATTGCGCGGTAACGAGATCGGCTTTTTCTACCCGGACGGCATCCTGGCCCGCCCGGTCGTTTTTCCCGATGTCCTCTTCCTTTCTGTATCCATCCATGAAGCAGATCCGTACGAACCGGGCCCTTCGCCTCGCGGCGGGCGCCTTTCTGGCCGCCGGCACCCTGGCCGCGTGCGACGCGCCCACGGCGGCGGTCGACCGGGCGGTGGCCGGGGAGCCGTCGCTGCTCATCACGCCGGCCTGCGCGGGGACGGGCGGACAGGCGCACCCGTTCCAGCACATCAGCACGGCGCAGACGTGGACGCGGGCCAACAGCCCGCACCGCGTGACGGGCGCCATCAACGTGGACGCGGGCGGACGGCTCACCATCGCGCCCGGCGCGGTGGTCTGCTTTGAGCCCGGCACCACGCTTACGGCGCAGAACGGCGGGCGGCTGTACTTCCGCGGCCGCGACACCGCGCAGGTCGTGCTCACGGCGCGCGATCCCTCGCAGGGGTGGGGCGGCATCATGGTCTCCGGCGCCCCCGCCACGCCCAGCTACCTGACCAACGTGCGCATCGAGCTCGTGGGCCTGAACGCGACGGCCGTCACCACGACGGGGCAGCACGCGGTGTACCTGGACAGCGCGGTGATCCGGCGGACGGGGCAGGCGGTGCGGTTCACCGCGTCCGGGTCGCGGCTGGTCCGCAGCCGCGTGGACACCACCACCAACCGAAACCTGCCGGCGGTGGACCTGGAGTCGGGCACCCGCTTTGAGCAGTCGGTGGTGCGCGGGGCCGCGTCGGTCGGCGTGCAGGTGTACGGCGAAGACGTGCTGCTGCTGGGCGGGCGCATCGAGGGGAGCGGCGGC
>DATING010000393.1:0-2533 GCA_035474555.1 Longimicrobium sp.
CGCCTGCGTATCGGCCATGGCCCCCGCACCCGCGCATCCAGCCAGCACCAGCACCGCGGCTCCGGCCAGCATCCCGTTCATCCTCATCGTGGCTCCCTCGTCCGTTTGATCAGATCCGCGCCCCTCCAATCCGGGCGACGGGGCGGGGGCGGTCGCAAGAGTCGTGCGGCGGGCGACGAAGCGGACGGGCGGACGTCGATCCGCATCATCAACTAAAATTGTAGTTGACAGGATGGGACGGGCGGATTATCCTCTACTAAGACTCTAGTAGAAAGGGGTGCCGGGTGGAAATCAGCTTCACCGAGCGGGAGCTGGACGTGATGGGGGTGCTGTGGGACATGGGCGGCGGCACGGTCGCGGAGGTGCGCGAGCGGCTGCAGGACGACCTGGCCTACACCACCGTGCTCACCGTCCTGCGCACGCTGGAGGAGAAGGGGCACGTGGGCCACGTGGAAGAGGGCAAGGCGTACCGCTATCACCCGCTGGTGGAGCGGCAGCAGGCAGGGAGCAGCGTGCTCAAGCGGATGATGCGCAAGCTGTTCAAGGACTCGCCGGAGCTGCTGCTCACCCACCTGGTGAGCGACCGCGGGTTGAGCGACGACGAGCTGCGCCGTATGCGCCAGCTGCTGGAGGAGCGCCTGGAGGACAAGGAGACGCCGTGATCGCGAACTGGATGCTGTACGTGGTGATGGTCGGCGCCCTGGTCTCCCTGGGCGCGCTGGCGATGGAAGCGGCCCTGCGCGCCTTCCATCTGCCGCAGCGCTGGGTGTGGGCGGCCGCCCTGGTGCTGGGTCTGGCCATCCCCGCCGCCGCGCGCTGGATGCCGCGGGCCGCGGAGCCCGTCGCCGCGACGCCCGCCGCGCCGGCGACCGATGTGCCCGCCGCGCTCCCCGGGATGGTGGCAGCCGCGGCGGATGCGGGCGGCCGGCTGGACCTGGCCGCGCTGGACGGGGCGCTGCGCATCGGGTGGTTCGGCTCGGGGCTGACGGCGCTGCTGGCGCTCGGCCTGGCGTCGCTGGTGCTGGCCCGGCGGCGGCGCGGGTGGCGGGCGGCGGAGGTTGATGGCGTCCCGGTGCTCCTTTCCGCCGGGACAGGGCCTGCCGTCGTGGGGCTGTTCCGCAGCCGCATCGTGCTCCCCGCGTGGGTGGCGGATGCGGATCCCGCGGAGCGCGCGCTGCTGCTGGAGCACGAGCGCGAGCACCTGCGCGCGGGCGATCCGCGGCTGCTTGCGTTGGGGCTGATGGCGATCGTCCTGGCGCCGTGGAACCCCGCCGCGTGGTACGGCCTGCGCCGTCTGCGGCTGGCCATCGAGATCGACTGCGACGCGCGCGTGCTGGCCCGCCGCGCGGACGTGCGCGCCTACGGGTCGCTGCTGCTGGAGGTGGGGCGCCGCGCCTCGTCCGGCGGGCGGTGGATCACGGCGGCGGCGTTCAGCGAGCCCGCGTCGTTCCTGGAGCGGCGCATCCGCGTGATGACCTCGCCGCGTGCGCGCCGGCCCCTGCTGCGGGCGGCGGGATTCGGCGCGGCGGCGCTGGGGTTGACCGTGGCCGCGTGCGAGGCGCCCGGGCCGGCGCATCCCATGCGCCCCGTGGCTTCGAAGACGTCCACGGCACCGGGGACGCCCGAGTTCACGCCGCGGGAGGCCATCGACCGCTTTTATCCCGAGCTCAAGCAGGACGTGGGCGACAGCGCCACGGTGGTCCTCGTCTTCTCGCCGCGGGGCAGGCTGGTGGACCGGCGGATGACGGTCGCCGGGCAGTTGCGCGGGGACGAGCCCCTGCCGGGGTCGGCCGCCAACCCCGCCGACCTGACGATGGCGGACTTTGCCGCGGGGGAGGTGGGTCCGCAGCCCGTGCGCGTGTTGACGCTGCGCCAGCTGACCTCCGAGGAGTCCGCGCGCCTGGCGAACGTCCAGACGGACACGGTGATCACGACGACGGTGCCGACGAAGCGACGGGCGGCGCGCGCGCCGTCGGCCGCCGCCGCCCAGCCGTGGGACCAGGCGCCCGAGCCGGTGAACCCGGAGCAGGTGGCGCGCGCGCTGCAGGCGGCGTATCCGCCGAGGCTGCGGGCCGCCGGGATCGCGGCGACCGTGCAGGTGCGGCTCCGCGTCGGGACGACGGGCGAGGTGCTGCGGGTGACGGCGGAATCCGCGTCGCACCCCGAGGCCGGGCCGGCCGCCGTGCGCGCGCTCACCCGGATGCGGTTCCGTCCCGCTCGCAAGAACGGCGAGCCCATCGCGGTGGAGATCGTGCTGCCGGTCAAGTTCGATCCGCCGGTGGGGGCCCCGTGATCGCGCACGTGCAGACGTGACCCGTCGTACGGCGCAGCCTCCTCCTCCGCGATGGTGCGGGGGAGGAGGTTCGTCGTTTGGGGGAAACGGTTGGGGAGGATGAGGGAAGGTGAACCGTGCCGAGGAGGATCGGCGGGCGAGGCATCGACAGACCGGGAGCAGGGACAGCATCGTCAGGGGAGGCTGGACTCCAGCCCCGGCGAATGAATTCGCGGCACCGAAAACGTGATGTCGGCCTTC
>DATING010000394.1:0-5506 GCA_035474555.1 Longimicrobium sp.
CGCCCGACGCGGCGCAGCTGGCGGCCGACCGCGAGGAGATCCGCAACGTGATGTGGGACCGGGTCGGCATCGTGCGCAGTGACGCGCGCCTGGCCGAGGCCGAGGCACACCTGCGGCGCATCTCGCTGCGCGTCAACGGCATCTGGGCCGAGTCCGCGCCCACGTCGGACCTGGTGGAGCTTCGCAACCTGATCCAGACGGCGCTGCTGGTGGTGCGTTGTGCGTTGCTCCGCAAGGAAAGCCGCGGCCTGCACTACACCATCGACCACGCCTTCCGCGACAACGAGCACTGCCTTCGCGACACCATCGTTGTGCGATAGACGACTTGGCCCGTCGCGGTGTAGTAGGTTAAGATTGGTTTGCTTAGCCGTATTCACCGTGAGATTGCGGGAGGAGCAAGATGTCTGTAGCGCTTCCGGCCCATGAAGTTGCCGCTGCGGAGGCCGAGTCGATCGTCATGCAGCTGCCTCCAGAGGAACGGGGGAGAATCGCTGCCCGTTTGCTTGAGAGCCTGAAACCGGATCCCCGGCACGATGCCGCATGGGCAGCGGAGATTCGCGAGCGGATCCGAGCCGTGGAAGCCGGCGAGATGAAGCTGATTACCGAGGAAGAGGCGGACGCGGAGGTGGAGGAGCTGTTGCGGTGAAGGTTCGTGTTGCGTACACGGAGGCAGCGCAGGAAGAGCGTCGCGAGGCCGTCTCGTTCTATCGCGCGGCCAGCCTCGACATTGCGCGGTCTTTTCAACGCGAGTTCAAGCACGAGATTGCGCTTCTGAAGGAACGGCCGTGGATCGGCGCCCCGTACGAGGCAGGGACCCGCCGAAAGGTCTTTCCGTACTTTCCGTATTCCCTCATCTACACGTTCAGGGATGATCTGATCACGATTTACGCAGTGAAGCACCATAGTCGCGATCCGGATTACTGGCTGGATCGAGTGGAAGCGCGCCGTCGATGAAGATCGCCGTCGTTTCCGTCGGGAAGACGAAAGGCGCCGTGGGCGAGGCCATCGTGGAATACGAGGCCCGCACGCGGCGCTATTTCGCGTTCGAGTCGCACGAGGTCAAGGAGGAGCAGTACCGCGGCCGTGGCGACGCACCTCGTGTGCGCGACGAGGAAGGGAAGCGCCTCCTGGCGCGCGTCCCCGCCGGCGCGGAACTGGTGGCGCTGCACGAGACCGGCCGCCCGTGGGACTCGCACCGGCTGGCGGCGTACCTCGCGGAGCTGCAGGTGCGCGCGAGCCCCGGCGCGGCGTTCGTCATCGGCGGGGCGTACGGGCTCTCGGACGAGATCCTGGCGCGCGCCAGCCACACGCTCGCCCTCGGCGCCATGACGCTGCCGCACGAGCTGGCGCGGCTGGTGCTGACGGAGCAGCTGTACCGCGCGGGGACCATCAACCGCGGCGAGCCGTATCACAAGGGCAGGGAATAGAACTGCGGGGGACAGGGGACAGGTTACAGGGGACGCCCGGCAACTGCGGTTTGGGACCGCGATGAAGGCGGCGCGGGAATTTGGGCCGATTTCGCGATTTGGGGCGATGAGGATCGTCCGGCGTGCCCGTGTGTATCCCCACCCGGAGATCTTCGATTTGAGCGGATTCTCGAAGGCCGGTTTTTCCGCGGGTCCGGATCAAAAACGCGGAGTTCTCGATGAGGTGGCCGCGTGGTGTTGCTCCGGGACGGTCTGTGGTGTAATCTGTAACTCGTGCGGTTGCTCATTCCGCGCGAAGGACATCCATCTGCGAATCCGGCGGCGGGCCGCGCTCTACGGCCGGTCCCCGCTCTTGATCGGGAGGGCCACCTGAGGCTCGACATCCAAGTCACACCGCTGCGCGGCTCGCGCCTGGTGGACGACTACCGCGCCGGCCGCCCCGAGGCCGCGCGCTTCTTTGCCGGCCACCCGGACGACCTGGGCGCCTTCCGCACCAAGCTGGACGAGGTGCGCAGGCGATTCGGCCGGGCGGAGCGCGAACGGGCGGCGGCGGCCGTGCGTCCCACCTCGCCCGGCGCGGCGGCCCGGCTGGCCCGCTTCGTGGAAGAGGGCGGGGCGATGGTGACCACGGGCCAGCAGGCGGGCCTGTTCACCGGCCCGATGTACACCATCCACAAGATCCTCACCGCCATTCGCCTGGCCGAAGCGCTGGAGGAGGCGCTGGGGATCGTCGTGCTTCCCGTCTTCTGGTCCGCCTCCGAGGACCACGATTTCGCCGAGGCCAACCATGCGTACATGGCCGACGGGGCAGGGAAGCTGCGCCGCCTCGCCGTCGCCGCGACGGACCCGCGTCCCCTGCCGATGAGCGAAATGCGGCTCGGAGAGGACGTCGGCAAAGTCTCAGGTGAACTACGGGAAGTGCTTGCATCTTATGGTTGTACCGACGATGACTTCACACGGCTCTTAGATGCCTATCGGCCGGGGGAGACCGTCGCGGGGGCGTTCCGGGAGACGGTGCAGCGCCTGTTCGCGGGCTTCGACCTGCTGGTGACGGATGCCTCTGACCCGCACGTGAAGCTCGGGTCGGCGGCCGTCCTGCGCGGCGCGGTGGAGGACGCCGCGGAGCACGAGCGGCTGGTCACGGAGCGCACCGCGGAGATGGAGGCCGCCGGCTACACGGCCCCCGTGACGGTGATGCCGGACGCGGCCAACGTCTTTTTCCACGGCCCCGCCGGCCGGGAGCGGCTGGCCCGCGCGGGCGACGGGTGGGTGGCGCGCGACGCGGGGATGCGCTTCACAACGGAGGAGATCGCCGCGCGGATGCTGGAGGAACCGGGCGCGTTCAGCCCCAACGTCTTCCTCCGCCCGGTCGTCGAATCCGCCGTCTTTCCCACGCTCGCCTACGTCGGCGGGCCGGCGGAGACCGCGTACTTCGCGCAGATCGGGCCGCTGTTCCGGGCGTACGGCATCCGCCCGCCCGTCGCCTATCCCCGTCTCTCAGTCCGCCTCGTCCCCGAGGCGGCGGCGGAGAAGGCCCGCGCGCTGGAGCTGACGGACGAGGAGCTGCGGCTGCCGGAGCACGAGCTGCTGTCCGTCGTCGCGCGCAGAAGGCTGCCGGTCGCCGTTAACGAGCGTTTGCACGCGCTGCGGGTGGGGCTGATCGATGGGTTCGGGGAGCTGATGGACATCGGCACGGGGATCGACTGGAACCTGGACATGGCCCTTGGCGCGCGGCGCAACCGGGCCCTGCTGGAGGTGGCGGACGCCGAGCGCAAGATAGTGGCGCACTTCAAGAAAGCCGATCCCGGCATCACCCGCGACCTGCCGTTCGTCCGCAACCACCTGGCACCGCAGGGGACGCCGCAGGAGCGGATGCTGAACGTCTTTCCCTACCTGGCCGTGCGGCCCACGCTGCTGCGGGACATCGCGGAGCGGATGGAGATCGCCTGGGACGCGGAGGCCGATCCGCCACCCGTTCCCGATGGCGCGCTCCATGCACCCGCGCGGGCCCAGCCGGCGGGCCTGTCGTCCGACCCGATCCACTGAACCGAACCGCCCGCCGGGAACCGACCCCGCGCGGGCGTTCTTCCACTGAGCCGTCCATGAGCCCCGACCGATCCGAGCCCGTTCCGCCGCGGATGCCCGAGCCGGATCCCGATGCCACCCTCATCATGCCCGCGCCGGGCCCTGCGGCGCTGGGCGATGCCGCGCGCTCCGACGACCCCGCGGACGAGGCCGTAGAGCCCACGGCCAACGTGCCCAAGGCCGCGCGCTCGTCCACGGCCGCGTCGGCCATGATCGCCATCGGGATCCTGCTCAGCCGCGTGGCGGGGCTCGTCCGCACGCGCGTCGTGGCTCAGTTCTTCGGCACGTCGGAGTTCGCGGACGTGTTCGCGGCGGGGATGCGCATGCCCAACCTGCTGCAGAACCTGCTGGGCGAGGGCGTGCTGAGCGCGTCGTTCATCCCCGTCTACTCCGAGCTGCTGCACCAGGGGCGCAAGAAGGAGGCGGGGCAGGTGGCCGGCGCCATCTTCGCCCTGCTGTTCGCCGCGGCGGGGGTGCTGGCCCTCGTCGGGATCCTGCTGGCGCCGGTGATCGTCACCGTGTTCATGCCGGGGCTGGACTCGCAGCGGTACGAGCTGACGGTGGCGGTGACGCGCATCGTCTTTCCCATGGCGGGCATCCTGGTGCTGTCCGCGTGGGCGCTGGGCATCCTGAACAGCCACCGCAACTTCTTTCTCCCCTACTTCGCTCCCGTTCTGTGGAACGCGGCCATGATCGCCACGCTGCTGGCGTTCGGGCGGGGGATGGAACCGGGCGAGCTGGTGGTGGCGCTGGCGTGGGGCGCGCTGGCGGGCGGCGTGCTCCAGTTCGGCGTGCAGCTGCCGAAGGTGCTGCAGCTGGAGCGCGAGCTCAAGCTGGGGTGGGGAACCAAGGTGGAGGGCGTGCGCGAGGCCGTCCGCAACGCGGGTCCCGCCGTCGTCGGCCGCGGCGTGGTGCAGATCAGCGGCTACCTGGACTACTTCCTGGCCTCGTTCCTGGCGGCCGGCGCCCTGGCCACGCTGCAGTTCGCGCAGTTGTTCTACATGCTCCCCATCAGCCTGTTCGCCATGTCCGTGGCGGCGGCGGAGCTCCCGGAGCTGTCCCGCCAGCGCGACGCCGGGGCGGAGGTGCTGCGGGAGCGCGCGTCCGGCGGGCTGGAGCGCATCGCGTTCTACATCGTCCCCTCGTTCGTGGCGTTCGCGCTGCTGGGGGACGTGGTCGTGGCCACGCTGCTGCAGACGGGCGAGTTCACCCGCGCCGACACGCTGATCGTCTACTTCACCCTGGTGGCGTTCGCGCTGGGGCTGCCGGCGACGACGTCCTCGCGAATGCTCTCCACGACCTTCTTCGCCCTGCGCGATACCAAGACGCCGGCGCGCTACGCCATCGTGCGCGTGGTGCTTTCCGCCGTGCTGGGCATCGTGCTGATGATCCAGTTCGAGACCATCAAGGTGGACCGGCTGGGATTGAACATTCCCGGCGGCATCTTCTCGCACGTGCGGATCGGCGGGCGGCAGCTGGGGGTGGTGGGGCTGGCGCTGGGGACGGGCTTTGGCGCGTGGGTGGAGTGGGCGCTGCTCAAGCGCGCCCTGCGCAACCGGATCGGCGGCGTGGGCGCGGGGGTGGGGCCGCTGACGCGGATGTTCGGCGCGGCGCTGGCGGGCGCGGGCGCGGGGTGGGCTATGCGGATGCTGCTGCCCGAGCAGATCCACATCTTCCTGCGCGGCGTGCTGGTACTGGGTGCGTTCGGACTCGTGTACTTCGGCGTGGCCGCGGCACTGGGGCTGAGCCAGGCCGGCGCGCTGTTCCGGCGGATCAAGGGGAAGTTCGGGCGGTAAGCAGCGGCTGGAAAGAAAGAAAAGAGTTTCGGGGGTACGCCTTTTGAGGCGCACCCCCGATGTTTCATTCCAAATCTTCGAAAGAATTGGAGTCCAGAGGAACAGAGGACAAGGGGCGGAGCAGAGAACCCCTATACTCCTCTGTTCCTCTGGCTTTTCCTTGTTCCTCTGCACCCTGTATGTTTTCCGGATTCGGTA
>DATING010000395.1:0-4106 GCA_035474555.1 Longimicrobium sp.
CACGCGGTCCACCCGCAGCAGCTCCGAGATGATGCCGGCCAGCACCTCCTCGGTCACCGTCCGCGGCGCCACGTACGCGTCCGCCGCCCCGAACTCCGGCGCGGGCAGGGCCTTGCGGTCCAGCTTGCCGTTGGGCGTGAGGGGGAGCACGTCCATCGCCACGAACGCCGACGGCACCATGTACTCCGGCAGGCCGCCGCGCAGCGCTGCCCGCAGCGCATCCGCCTCCACGTTCCCCGTGACGTACGCCACGATGCGCCGGTCGCCGGGCGCGTCCTCGCGCACCAGCACGGCGCAGTCCGCCACGCCGGGCTCGCGGCGCAGCACGGCCTCGATCTCGCCCAGCTCGATGCGGAAGCCGCGCACCTTCACCTGCCCGTCCAGGCGGCCCAGGTACTCGAGGGTGCCGTCCGCCAGCCAGCGCGCCCGGTCGCCCGTGCGGTACATGCGCGCGCCGGGAACGCCGCCCAGGGGATCGGGAACGAAGCGGTCCGCCGTGAGCCCGGCGCGTCCCAGGTAGCCGCGCGCCACCTGCACCCCGCCGATGAACAGTTCGCCGGGGATGCCGACGGGGAGCGGGCGCATCCCGCCCTCCAGCACGTACAGCTGCGTGTTCCACACCGGCCGCCCGATCGGCACCACGGCGACGGGGGCGACCCGCTCGCACGCCCAGTAGCTCACGTCCACGGCCGCTTCGGTGGGCCCGTAGAGGTTGTGCAGCTCCACCGGCCTCGGCCACCGCGCGTGGAAGGCCTCCACCAGCGCCGGCGGCAGCGCCTCGCCGCTGCAAAGCACGCGGCGCAGCGACGTGCAGCGCCCCGCGTCCGCCGTCTCCACGAACTGCTGCAGCATGGAGGGGACGAAGTGCAGTGTCGTCACCCCCGCCGCCCCGATCACGTCCTGCAGGTAGCCCGGGTCGCGGTGGCCGTCCGGCCGCGCCACCACCAGCGTGGCGCCCTGCTGCAGTGGCCAGAAGAACTCCCACACCGACACGTCGAACGAGAACGGCGTCTTCTGCAGCACCACGTCGTCCGCGCCGATGCCGTACTCCGCCTGCATCCACCACAGCCGGTTCACCACGCCGCCGTGCGCGTTCATCACCCCCTTGGGCCGGCCGGTGGACCCGGAGGTGTAGATGACGTACGCCAGGTTCGACGGCCCCACCCCGCTCCGCGGGTTCTCCGCGCATGCGCCGGCGATCCGGGGCCACTCCGCGTCCACCTCCAGCACCTGCGCGCCCTCCGGCAGGGCGAGCGTGCCGCGCAGCGACGCCTGCGTAAGCAGCACGGCCACGCCGCTGTCGGCCAGCATGAACGCGAGCCGGTCCGCGGGATAGCCCGGGTCCAGCGGCACGTATCCCCCGCCCGCCTTGAGCACGGCCAGGAGCGAGACCACCATCTCCACGCTCCGCTCCAGGCACACGCCCACGCGGGTCTCCGGCCCCACGGCCAGCCCGGCCAGGTGGTGCGCCAGCCGGTTGGCCCGCTCGTTCAGCGCGCGGTAGGAGAGCGACGCCCCCTCGAAGCGCACCGCCACCGCGTCCGGCGTGCGTGCCGCCTGGGCCTCGAACAGGTGGTGGATGCACGCGTCCGCGGGGTAGGCGGCGTCCGTGCGGTTCCACCCCTGCACCACCTGCCGGCGCTCGTCCCCGTCCAGCAGGTCCAGCTCCGCCACGGGGCGGTCCGCATGCTCCGCGACCTGCTCCAGCACCCGCTCCAGGTGCCGGAGCATGCGCTGGATGGTGGGGCCGTCGAACAGGTCCGTACCGTACTCCAGCGTCCCGTGGATGCCGTGCGCATCCGTCCGCAGCAAGAGCGACAGGTCGAACTTGGTGGTCCGCAGCTCCGCCTCCACCGGCGCCGTCCGCAGCCCGGGCACGTCCAGCCCCGCGCCGTCGCCCTCCTGGACGGTGAACAGCACCTGGAACAGCGGCGCGTGGCTCAGGCTGCGCTCCGGCGCGAGCTCCGCCACCAGCTTCTCGAACGGCACGTCCTGGTGCTCGTAGGCGCCCAGCGTGGCCCTTCGCACGCGCCGCAGCACCTCGCGAAAGTCCGGGGTCCCCGACAGGTCCGTCCGCAGCACCAGCAGGTTGACGAAGAAGCCGATCAGCTCCTCCACCTCGTGGCGCGTGCGCCCGGCGATGGGGCTGCCCACGACCACGTCCGCGGTGCCGGCGTACCTGGACAGCAGGACCTGGAACGCGCCCAGCAGCACCATGTACAGCGTCGCGCCCTCGCGCCGGCCCAGCGCCTGCAGCCGGGCCAGCAGGCCGGCGGAAAGCACCACGGACTGCTGGGCGCCGCGGTACGACTGCACGGCGGGACGCGGGCGGTCCGCCGGCAGCTCCAGCAGGGCGGGCGCACCCGCGAGCTGGCCCCGCCAGTACGCCAGCTGGCGCTCCAGCGCGTCCCCGCGCAGGTGCTGGTGCTGCCAGACGGCGAAGTCCGCGTACTGCACCGGCAGCGCCGGGAGCGGCGAATCCGCTCCGCCGGCGAATGCCGCGTACAGGCTGGACAGCTCGCGGAACAGCACGCCCATGCTCCACCCGTCGCTGACCACGTGGTGCATGCACAGCAGCAGCACGTGCTCGTCGTCCGCCAGGCGGAGCAGCGACGCGCGAAAGAGCGGGCCGGCGGCCAGGTCGAACGGGCGCGCGCCTTCTTCCGCCGCGCGCCGGCGGACGTGCGCCTCGCGCGCCGCATCGTCACCCGCCTGGACGTCTTCGGCGGGGAGCGCGAAGCCCGCGAATGGGACCACGACCTGCGCGGGCACGCCGTTCACCCGTGGAAGCACGGTGCGCAGGGTCTCGTGGCGGCGGACGATCTCGCCCAGGGCACGCTCCAGGGCGCCCGCGTCCAGCGCACCGGAGATCCGCACCCCGGCGGGGATGTTGTAGGACGCGCCGCCCGCCTCCAGCTGGTCCAGGAACCAGAGCCGCTCCTGCGCGAACGAAAGGGGCAGCGCGCCCGTGCGCTCCACCGGCACCACCGTCGGCAGCGGGGGCAGGGCGGCCTCGCGCAGCCCGTCCACGAGCCCGGCCAGCTCCGCCACCGTGGCGCCGTCGAAGAGGGCGCGCAGCGGCAGCTCCACGCCGAAGGTCTCGCGGATGCGTGACACCACGCGCGTGGCCAGCAGCGAGTGGCCGCCCAGCGCGAAGAAGTTGTCGCGGACGCCCACGCGCTCCACGCGCAGCAGGTCGGCCAGAATGCCGCACAGCACTTCTTCCGCCGGCGTGCGCGGCGCGAGGTACGCACCCGCCGCCGCCCCCGGGTCCGGCGCGGGGAGCGCCTTGCGGTCCAGCTTGCCGTTGGGCGTGAGCGGAAGCGCATCCAGCGCCACGAACGCGGCCGGCACCATGTACTCCGGCAAGCTGCGGCGCATCGACGCGCGCAGCGACTCCGCATCGGCGCCGCCCACCACGTAGGCCACGAGCCGCTTTTGTCCCGCGTCCTCGCGCGCCACGACCACGCAGTCGGCCACGCCGGGCTCCCGGCGCAGCACGGCCTCGACCTCACCCAGCTCGATGCGGAAGCCGCGGACCTTCACCTGCTCGTCCAGGCGGCCCAGGTACTCGATGGTGCCGTCCGCCAGCCAGCGCACCTTGTCGCCGGAGCGGTACAGCCGCGCGCCCGGGGTGGACGAGAAGGGATCGGGGACGAAGCGCTCGGCCGTGAGCGCGGGGCGGTTCAGGTATCCGCGCGCCACCTGCGCGCCGCCGATGCACAGCTCCCCGGGCACGCCCACCGGCAGCGGCCGCAGCCCCGCATCCAGCACGTAGACGCGCGTGTTCTCGATCGGCCCGCCGATGGACGGCGCGCGCGCGCCCTCCGCTTCCACCACGCCGCTGGTGGCGACGACGGTGCACTCGGTGGGTCCGTAGTTGTTCGCCAGCGCGAACGGCATTCCCGCACGGGGGCGCGCCCGCAGCCGGTCGCCGCCGGTGAGCATCCAGCGCAGCGCCGCGTCCGCCGGCCACTCCAGCGCCAGCAGGGGTTCCGCGACGGGGGTGGGGATGAAGGAGACGGTGATCGCGTGCTCCACCAGCCAGTCGCGCAGGGCGGGCGGATCGGCGCGCACCTCCTCCGGGACCACGTGCACCGAGGCGC
>DATING010000396.1:0-5080 GCA_035474555.1 Longimicrobium sp.
ACATCGACCACCTGGGCAACCGCCGGGTGCGTTCGGTGGGCGAGCTGATCGCCAACCAGTTCTCCGTGGGCCTGTCGCGCATGGCGCGGCTGGTGCGCGAGCGCATGTCGATCGTGTCGGACCCCGACAAGATCAACATCGACGACCTGGTGAACGCCCGCACGGTCAGCGCGGTGATCCAGCAGTTCTTCGGATCGTCGCAGCTGAGCCAGTTCATGGACCAGACCAACCCCCTGGCCGAGATGACGCACAAGCGTCGTTTGTCGGCGCTGGGGCCGGGCGGCCTGACCCGTGAGCGCGCCGGCTTCGAAGTGCGCGACGTGCACTACTCGCACTACGGGCGCATGTGCCCGATCGAGACGCCGGAAGGGCCCAACCTCGGCCTGATCAACTCGCTGACCACGTACTCGCGGATCAACGACCTGGGCTTCATCGAGACGCCGTACCGCAAGGTGGTGCGCGCCCTGGTGCGCTACCCGGCGCAGGCCAAGCTGGAAGAGGCCGTTCGCCTCGTCCTGGGCGACCGCGCCAAGGTGTTCGCCAAGAAGGGCGAGACCATCGACGCCGCCCGCGGCCGCGAGGTGTTCCGCGCCATGATCGTGGGCGCGGAGCTGGCCGAGGACGTGCCGGACTGGAGCGCCCTGTTCCCCCGCATGCTGGCGGGCGATCTGGACCTGGCGGCGTTCGAGACCGAGCTGACGCTGCTCCCGGTGCTGGCCAAGCGCGGCGAGCGCATCACCGACGACCTGGCGGACCGCATCGCGGCCCAGCCGGTGAACCTGGTGCGCGTGGTGAGCCGGCGCGCGGGCGCGGCGGCGCGCGGCGTGGCCCCCGAGGCCATCCGCAACCCCATGTCGCTCCCCGTGCGGGCGTACCAGCCCACGTCGGCGGCGGTGCTGGCGGTGCCGGGAACGGTGCTGACGGCCGAGGTGACGGACGCCCTGTTCGAGCGGCAGTCGCAGGGGCTCGAGGTGCAGGAGTGGGGCGACACCCCCGACGAGGTGGGGCTGGACTACACCTCCGGCGTGCCGGCGCTGCCGGCCGAGGGCGAAGTGGGCCGCGTGGTGCTGGGCACCGCGGGACGCACGACGCACGTGATGCCGGTGGTGACGCGCATCAACGCGTGGCTCAGTGCCAACGAAGAGGAGAGCGCCCGGATCGCGCAGGCCAACGCGCCGCTCTCGGACCGCTTCACCTTCAGCAACGAGTTCGTGCTGTGCCGTGAGCGGGGCGACTTCCCGCTGCTGCGCCCGGAAGAGATCGACTACATGGACGTGGCCCCCGACCAGCTGGTGTCGGTGGCGGCGGCCCTGATCCCCGTCCTGGAGCACGACGACGCGAACCGCGCGCTCATGGGATCCAACATGCAGCGCCAGGCGGTGCCCCTCCTGTTCCCCGACGCGCCCCTGGTGGGCACGGGGCTGGAGAGCGTCATCGCCATCGACTCGGGCGCGGTGGTGGTGGCCCGGCGCGGCGGCACGGTCATGGAGGTGACGGCGGACCACATCCTGGTGGACGCGGGGATGGAGGGCGTGGGATCGGCCGACGAGCCGCTGCGCCGCCTGGCCCAGTTCGACCGTTACCGGATGAAGAAGTACTGGCGCACCAACCAGGACACGGCGCTCAACCAGCGGCCGCTCATCCGCAAGGGTGCGGTGGTCAAGAAGGGCGACGTGCTGGCGGACGGCCCGTCCACGGACGGCGGCGAGCTGGCCCTGGGGCGCAACCTGCTGGTGGCCTTCATGCCCTGGTACGGCCACAACTTCGAGGACGCCATCGTGCTCTCGGAGCGCCTGGTCAAGGACGACGTGTACACGTCCATCCACATCCAGGAGCTGGAGCTTCAGGTTCGCGACACCAAGCGCGGGATGGAGGAGATCACGCGCGAGATCCCGAACGTGGCCGAGGAAAGCCTGGTGGACCTGGACGAGCGCGGCGTGGTCCGCATCGGCGCGCGGGTCAAGGCGGGCGACATCCTGGTCGGAAAGATCACGCCCAAGGGCGAGACGGAGCTTTCGCCCGAGGAAAAGCTGCTGACGGCCATCTTTGGCGAAAAGGCCAAGGACGTGAAGGATTCGTCGCTCAAGGTGCCGCCCGGCGTGGAAGGCACCGTGATCGACGTGAAGATCTTCAGCCGCCGCATCGACGACCCCATCCTGGAAAAGGAGCGGGGGCAGAAGATCGGTGAGCTGCGCACGTACGAGCGCTCGGAGATCGGGCGCATTGGCGACGCGCGCGACGAGGAGATCCGCGAGCTCATCCGCGGCAAGGAGGTCGCCCTCTTCCTGAAGAAGGGCACCGTGGAGCCCTTCTTCAACGAGGGGACGCAGCTCACGGACGAGGTCGTGGACGGGCTGGACTTCAACGACATCGACCTCACCACGCTCAAGGTCACGGACCGCGCGATCAACGAGCAGCTGCGCCGCCTGATCGACGAGGCCAAGCGCCGCATCGAGCGGGTGCGCCAGCGCACGGAAAGCCAGATCGACAAGATCTTCCAGCCGGACGAGCTGCCCCCGGGCGTCGTGCAGCTGGTGAAGGTGTACCTGGCGGAGAAGCGCAAGATCTCCGTGGGCGACAAGATGGCCGGCCGGCACGGCAACAAGGGCATCATCGCCCGCATCGTGCCCGAGGAGGACATGCCGTTCCTCCCGGACGGCACGCCCGTGGACGTGTGCCTGAACCCGCTGGGCGTGCCCAGCCGCATGAACGTGGGGCAGATCCTGGAGACCCACCTGGGGTGGGCGGCGCGCGTGCTGGGCTTCGAGGCCAAGACGCCGGTGTTCCAGGGTGCCTCGGAAGACGAGATCGGCACGCTGATCCGCCTGGCGGGCGCCACCTGGGCGCGGCAGGCCCTGGGCGTGCAGGGTGCCCTTCCGCCCACGTTCGACGTGAACGACGCGCGGATGATCGCCGAGACGGTGCAGGCGCACGACCTTACGGCGGGCGAGGGTTCGCGCCCGGAGATGGGGATCGGGCGGGCCATCGACTGGATGCTGAACGCGCCGGAGACCCCGGAGGCGCTCAACGTCAAGCTGCGCGACCTGCGCACCTACCTGGTGTCGGCGGCCACGGAGCTGGCGGAGGCCAAGGAAGGGACGTTCGAGTCGAACTTCCCCCTGGCGGCGGCGCTGGCCGAGTCGCCGGCCGGGGTGGGGCTCACGGCGGCGCTGGAGGAGCACATGGCGGCGGCGGGGCTGACCCCCGGCGGCAAGGTGCGCCTGCGCGACGGCCGGAGCGGCGCGACCTTCGAGTCGCCCGTGACGGTGGGCACCATCTACATGCTCAAGCTGAGCCACCTGGTGGACGACAAGATCCACGCGCGGTCCATCGGGCCGTACTCGCTGGTGACGCAGCAGCCGCTGGCGGGCAAGGCGCAGTTCGGCGGCCAGCGCTTCGGCGAGATGGAGGTGTGGGCGCTGGAGGCGTACGGCGCGGCCCACACGCTGCAGGAGATCCTGACGGTCAAGTCCGACGACGTGAACGGCCGCAGCCGGGTGTACGAGGCCATCGTGAAGGGCGAGAACCTTCCCGAGCCCGGCCTGCCGGAGTCGTTCAACGTGCTGGTGAAGGAGCTTCAGGCGCTGGGCATCAGCGTTACGCTGGGTTCGTAACGGCGGGGGACAGGGAACAGGTTACAGGTTACAGCCTGCAACGGCGGTTCTTTTGAAGGCTGTAACCTGTCCCCTGTAACCCGTGACCCGCAGTTCCAAGGCATCGCGCGAAACACACGCCCGAGGCACCGAGCCCGGCGGCAACCTACGATAGAGCTAGGGGATCCCGATGATCGACTTCCCCCGCGTCCGAGAGACCCGGTCTCAGGACTTCAACTACATCCAGGTCAAGATCGCCTCTCCGGAGGAGATCCGGGGCTGGAGCTTCGGCGAGGTGACCAAGCCGGAGACCATCAACTACCGCTCGTTCAAGCCCGAGCGCGACGGCCTGTTCTGCGAGCGCATCTTCGGTCCCGTAAAGGACTGGGAGTGCCACTGCGGCAAGTTCAAGCGCATCCGCTACCGCGGCCACGTCTGCGACAAGTGCGGCGTGGAGGTCACGCTCAGCAAGGTCCGGCGCGAGCGCATGGGCCACATCGAGCTGGCCGTGCCGGTGGCGCACATCTGGATGTTCAAGACGCTTCCCTCGCAGATGGGCTACCTGCTGGGGATGACGCTGCGCGACCTGGAAAAGGTGATCTACTACGCGGCCTACGTGGTCACGACGGTGGGCGCCCAGGACGTGAAGCACAGCCAGGTGCTGGACGAGGACGAGTTCATCGCCCTGCGCGACAAGGCGCGCGAAGAGGGTGACGAGGAGTTCGCGGCCGACATCGGCGCGCCGGCCGTGCGCAACCTGCTGGGCCAGATCGACGTGGACTCGCTGGCCGAGTCGCTGCGCACGCAGGTGGCCAACGAGACCAGCCAGCACCGCAAGAAGATGGTGCTCAAGCGGCTCAAGGTCATCGACGCCATCCGCAGCTCGGGCGCCACGCCGTCGGAGCGCAACAAGCCGCAGTGGATGATCCTGGACGTGGTGCCGGTGATTCCGCCGGACCTGCGCCCGCTGGTGCCGCTGGACGGCGGCCGCTTCGCCACGTCGGACCTGAACGACCTGTACCGCCGCGTCATCAACCGCAACAACCGGTTGAAGAAGCTGATGGAGATGCGCGCCCCGGAAGTCATTCTCCGGAACGAGAAGCGCATGCTCCAGGAGGCCGTGGACGCGCTGTTCGACAACGGGCGCCGCAGCAAGGCCATCCGCGGCCGCGGCAAGCGCCCCCTCAAGTCCCTGAGCGACATGCTCAAGGGCAAGCAGGGCCGCTTCCGGCAGAACCTGCTGGGCAAGCGCGTGGACTACTCGGGCCGTTCGGTGATCGTGGTGGGCCCGGAGCTCAAGCTGCACCAGTGCGGCCTGCCCAAGGCCATGGCCGTGGAGCTCTTCAAGCCGTTCATCATCCACGAGCTCGAAAAGCGTGGCGAGGCGGAGACGGTAAAGCGCGCCAAGAAGATCGTGGAGCGCGACGACCCGCGGGTGTACGAGGTGCTCGAGGACATCATCCGCGACCACCCCGTGCTGCTGAACC
>DATING010000397.1:0-5277 GCA_035474555.1 Longimicrobium sp.
CGGCAGCAGCCCATCTACCAAGGGCCTGATGCATCCTGCCGCTCGCCGTCTTCTCCTCCGGTCCGCGATCGGACGTCGCCATCTCAAGCATCCAGTAAGGCGGCCTTTTCCGAAGCCGTCCGTGCGGGAGCGATGCGACGGCCGGACGCGGATCGGCCCGGTCGTGCAGGAGGCCAGAGATCCTTGGCAGAGCGGCTACTGCCGGCGCGGGGACGGCCATCCGAATTTTTGCGAAGGAGTATACTGGCCGCACGGCGCGGAAGCTCGCCCGGGCACAGATCCACCTGATCGCGATCCGTAAAAGGCCGCCTGGCCGGAAGGATGTGCATCGGATCGGCGGAGCCCCGCCGGCACGCCGTGAACCGGATGCCGAATCCGTGTGGAGACGAGGCGAAACACGCCGGGGACGCGGAGACAAAGAGAGGACGCGGAGAAGGCTTCTCTCCGCGTCCTCTCTTTTCTCCTCCGCGTCCTCCGCGTGATTCTTCCGCGTGTTGCAGCAAGAACCCGGCGATGCGGATCAGCCGCGCAGGGGGCGCGCCGCGAGGATGCCCGTCGCGTTGCGCAGGCCGTTCGCGTAGTCCGCCACCGTCCCGGGGCTCACCTGCACCACGCCGCCGGAAAGGGGCGCGTGCAGCACCCGCATCACCCCGTCCGCGGAGCGGTAGGCCAGCCCCGTGTGCGTCACGTCCAGCCCCGAGATCGGCGTCGCGAAAGCCAGCACGTCGCCGGTCTCCAGCTGGTCCTGGATCTCGGGGATGCGCGCCTTGGCCACCAGGTTGCGCGGGGACGCGTCCAGCCGCCGCTCGTGCGCCATGACGGCCTGGAACGACGCGTCGTCCGCGAGGGCGGCGTAGCTGCCGCGGTGCTCGGACATGAAGCGCAGGGGCCGCGCGTCCGGCCGGGCACCCAGCGCGGGGCCCAGGTCGCGGACCAGCCCGCGCCGCGCGCCATCCGCGATCCACTCGCTGAAGTAGTGCAGCCGGCTGGCGTAGTCGCGCCGCACGCCGCCCCGGTAGCGCATCCGCTCGATCTCCGCCGCAAAGCGGTCCCACCCCGCGTCCGGCCCCGCCGCCGCCGTCCGCGCCACGGCCAGGGCCGCTTCCACCAGCGACACGCAGTCGAACTTCAGCAGGTGCAGCGTCAGCGGCTCCGCGGCGGGCGATCCGCCAGCGGCCAGGTATGCCTCCAGCGTGCTGGCCGCGTACGGGGCGCCCAGGGCCAGCTCACCCACGCGCGCCACGGCCCGCCCCAGCGGCGCGCCTGCATCCGCCAACCCCTCGGACCGCAGCGTGCGCAGCCACGAGGCCAGCCGCTCGCGGTCCGCGTCGCTTGGCACACCGAACACGGCGGACATGCCCGGCCGCGCGCAGGCGGGCACGGGAAGGAGGAGCGCCGCGCCGCCGAGCGCGGCGCGGGCCAGGAAGTTCCTGCGGGAAATCTGCATCGGGTCCATCTACATCCGGATCTTGAGTCCCACGTCGCCCACCAGCAGGGCCACGCCGTCGTCCCCCGCGGCGCCGTAGCGAACGTAGCGAACGCCCGGCGTCACGGAAAGCCGCCGTCCCAGGCGCAGCTCCACCCCGCCCGCCGCACTGAATCCCACGCCGCTGGTCTCCTGTCCGTCGCGCGCTTCGCTTTCCTGCGCCACGCCGGAATGGAAGTGCAGCGAGTGGCTCACGAGCCCCGCGCGCAGCCACGGGCTCGCGGCCACGGGCAGGCGAAGCTCCACGCCCCCGTCCAATCCGCCGCTGCTGAAGCGCATCTCGCGGTCCGCGCAGAAACCCGTGTCGCAGCCGAAGCTGCTGTGGCTGATCCCCGCGTACACGCCGATCCGCTCCGTCACCCCGTACGACGCGGTGGCGGAAAGGGAAGGCAGGGGCGCGACCTCGAAGTCGGACGCCGCGCCCGCGTAGTTCCCCGCGGACGCGCCGCCGCGCACCTCCACGGCCAGCCCCCGCTGCGCCTGCGCCGGCACGGTCGCCAGCGCGGCGGCGGCCAATCCCATCCAGACTGCTCTCATCGGTGTTCCTCGCTCGGGGCGTGCACCCGCCGGCCCGCGGAATTGCGCGAGCCGGCGGAAGGATTGGTCAGGGATGGGATCAGGGCTGGCGGACGCGGACGCGCTGGACCGTCGTGCGCACGCCGTCGGAGAACAGCAGCTCCAGCTCGGGCGCGTCCGTCCGCACCTGCGCCGCGCCGCCGCGCGCGAACGACAGGATGTCGCCCGTGCGGGGGTCGCGGACCACGGTCAGCGGGTGGCGCGCGGACTCCCACGAGACGTTCGCCCGGCCGCGCGCCGGCGCCGCGATGGAGAAGCGCGGCGCCGCGGGGCGGACGCGCGTGTCCACGGGTCCGCCGGCGCGGGTGCGGGTCGCCTGGCGCCCGTTGCCCGTCAGCCGCACGCTGGCCAGCCGGTCCATGGGCACCAGCCGCTGCGGGACGGTGAACGCGAAGTGCCGCTCGCCCCCGGGCACGTCCGCCACTTCCGCCCCATCGAACGAGAAGCTGTAGAGCGTGGCGCCGGCGGCATCCTTCGCCTCGATGCGGAAGGGCCCGGGGCGGCTGGGCATGCGGGGGCGCGCGGTGAGCTCCACGGCGGGCTCCAGCACCACCTCGCCGTCGCGCACGGTGCCCCACACCAGCAGCACGGGCTCCGCCGCGGCGGCCTGCGCGGGCGCGGGCCAGTCCCACTCCTCGCGAAAGTCCATCACGGCGCGGTAGGTGTACCAGGTAATCCACTCCGGGTCGCAGTACGACATCAGGTCGCTGTACCCGGCCCACCGCGCCGTGCCGGACAGCACGTCCCACCCCACCACGTCCAGCGCGGCGTTGGCCGTGGGAAACTCCGGGTCCGTCCCCGCGGGCCCGCCGCACGGCGCGTGGTACCGGCCAAAGTTGTGCCCCAGCTCGTGCGCCATGGTCTGCGGGCCGCCCGGCTGGCGGTCGTAGCCCAGCGCGGCCGGGTAGCCGATGTAGCCGATCCCCGCGACGCCGCCGCTGGTGCTGTTCACCACGCCGTAGTAGTAGCGGGTGCTGCCGTCCGCCGCCTGCAGGGCCGCCATCTCGCGCAGGATGTTGCTCCACCCCAGGCTGCTGCTGGCCGTGTGGCTGGTGGTGTACGGCGCGCGCACGTCCACGTCCACCTGCTGCACGGGGAACATGGCCGTGAGCGGCGCCACGAAGGCCGCCGTGTTCCCCGCGCTCACGTTGCCCGTGGTGCCGCTGGACGACTGGTGGACGGGGATCATCCGCAGCATCAGGGGCGGCACGGCGCGCACGTCCGCCGCCAGGGGCGCACCCCAGGACGGGTACACGGTGGTGCTTCCCGCGGCCTTGGGCACCACGCCGGCGGGATCGGCCTCCACCATCACGCCCAGCCCCGGCTGCACCAGGCGGGCGGGGATCGGCACGTTCCACGACCGGGCGGCCTCCTGCTTGTCCAGCGTCACCGGCACCTCCACGGCCGCGGAGGTGAGCGTCTCCACCAGGGTGGCGCCGCTGTACACCTTTACCCGCACCGTGGGCGCGTAGAAGCTCTCGCGGTCGCCGCGCATGAACACGCGCAGCACGGCGTCGCGGCCGCGCACCAGCGGGGCGGTGCCGCCCTCGGGCTGGGCGGCCTGGGTGAGCTGAATGGCCTCGATGGAAAGCCGCAGCTGCGTGGGGTTCACGCGCACGCGGGCGCTGGCGGAAAGGCCGGCCACCTGCACGGTGGCGATGGCCTGGCCGCTCGCCAGGGCCACGATCTCGCGTCCCTCGGCGCTGATGGTGCCGGTGCCGCTGGTGCTCCACGCGGGCACGGCCCACTTCGGCAGCTGCTCGAAGGGGCGGCCGTTCTGGTCCAGCACCGTGACGGGGATCTGCAGCCGCTGCCCCTGGACGGTGGTGACCACGGAGTCCGCGAGCACGAGCGACGTGGGAATGCGCTCGGCGTCCATGAACAGGTCCGAGCACGCCGCCAGCGGAACCAGCAGGGCGGCAGAAAGGATGCGACGGGTCATCGTGGCGGACTGCGGGTGGGGGTGCCGGCGACGCGGGGGGGTTGCGCACCGCCCAAAACGCGCGGGGCACATGAGATACAACGTACGTCGCCCCAGGTTCCGGACGGTGCGCCGCATGTTTGCGTGGGATGGGGGTCGACCCGGGCGCATCGGGCCGATTCCGGGCGTGACGACGGCGTACCGGGGATGCGCCGCTGTCGAAACGCGCGGGTACCGAGTCAGATACCTGATCCGGAAAACCGATGGCTCACACAGAGTCAACAGAGGACTGACCCTGCGGACTTTGTGTGAGACTCATTCCTTTAGCTGGACGCGGTATAACGTGGCCGTCGTCCCCGCGGTTTCCGCGGGTGCCGGAACGAAAACCGGGCGGGCCGGTGCGTCCGGCCCGCCCGATGGACGGCATGCGGTGTGTCATCGACGTCCGGTCAGGTGCCGAACGGGCCGTCGCCGGTGCCGGGGGTGCCGCCCACACCGGAATCCAGCACCGTGCGCAGCAGGTCGTCCAGCAGCCCCAGCCGCTCGCGCTCCTTGCGGCTCTCCAGCAGCTCCTGCTGCCACGCCGGGTCGATGCGGATGGCCTGCGCGATCTGGAAGCCCGTCTCCGCGTACGGATCGATCTCCGGAAAGGGCTGCTTGTAGCGCACCACCTCGTCCAGCACCCGGTAGAAGAGGTCGATGGAGCGGCGCCGGCGCGGCACCAGCCCGCGGCGGTCCTCCTTCTCGGCCTCGTACGGCTCCGCCAGCGCCTCCCAGTACGCCGCACCGCTCTCGATGCCGTCGGATACGCGGAAGCGCTCGAGGCCCCGGCACAGGATGAGCGACCGGCCGTCGGGAAGGGGCTGGTACTTGAGGATGCGGGCCACGCATCCCACGCTGCCGTTGTCCGTGCTGAACGGCCCGTGCCGGTCGGGATCGTGGTAGACCAGGCCGAACTGCTCGTTCCCTTCCACGCAGTGCGCCACCATCTGCCGGTACCGCGGCTCGAAGATGTGCAGGGGCATGGGAGCGCCCGGAAACAGGACCGTCGGGATGGGAAAGAGCGGAAGACGCATGTCTTGCAGGGGGCGTCAGGGGTGCGTCTGCGAAAGTGCCGGTTCCGTCCGGCCACCGCAAGCACCCCCCCGCTCACCCCCCGCCGCTTTCCGCCACCCGCCGCCACTGCGACGCCGGCACCCGCACCGGACGATCCAGGCGCCCGGGCGGCAGCGGCTGCACCAGCTGCCACGTTCCCGGGGCGAACGGCGGCGCCATCAGCACGTACTCCGTGGGC
>DATING010000398.1:0-4318 GCA_035474555.1 Longimicrobium sp.
GCCGATAAAGCTCGGCGTTCATCGCGGCAGCCACCGCTCGCGCGGAAAGGGTGACTCGGGGCATCGCGGAAAGATGGAGGGGGGGGGGGAGCAGGGGCACCATCTACGATAAACCTGCTACAGCGGGGACACGCTTGTCCAGCATCTTGTTGGCGGGCTCCGTCCGGAGCGGCTGAAGCCGCCGCAACGACTGCGGAAAGCCTCGCAAACTGCGCGAGGCTTCAACTGCGTGCCTTCCCCGCAGACTCCCGCCAGCACGCCCGGCACTTTCCCATACAGTCCGCGCAGACGGCATCGCTCGTGACGCCGGCCTGTGCGCCTTCCATGCGCATCCGCCCCGCCCTACCCCTCCAGCAGCGCCCACACCTCCGGCGCGCGGCGGCGGCTGACGTGCACCACGGAGCCGTCGGACATCCCCAGCGTGGCGCTGCCGTCGCTGTTGCGGGTGACGCGGGCGACGGCCTCCACCCGCACCAGGTCCGCGCGGCTCACGCGCACGAACCCGGCGCCGGCGCGGGCCTCCAGCTCGGCCAGCGTGTAGTCGGTGAGGTGCTTGCCTCCCGCGGCCAGGTGCGCGTGGCTCAGCCCCTCCTCGGCGCTGAAGCGCACGACCTCGTCCAGTGCCACGAGGCGGTGGCCGCGGCCCTCGCGCACCAGCAGCCGGCGGCGGCGCGGGGCCTCCACGCCGGCGGCCGCGCGAAGGGCCTGCGCCACCTGCTCGTCCAGGATGGGGAGGACGGGCGCGGCGAGCCGCTCGCGGGCGCGGGCCAGGGCGCGCTCCAGCCCGGCGCGGGTGACGGGCTTCACCAGGTAGTCCAGCGCGGCGTGCTCAAAGGCGCGCAGGGCGTACTCGTCGTACGCGGTCTGGAAGACGACGAGGGGGCGCGGCTCGCCCAGGTGGCGCAGGACGTCGAAGCCGTCCACCTCCGGCATCTCCACGTCCAGCAGCAGCAGGTCCGGCCGGTGCTCGCGGGCCATCTCCAGCGCCTCCACGCCGTTTGCCGCCTGCCCCACCACTTCCTCGTCCAGCTCCTCCAGCATCAGCGCCAGCCGCCGCCGCGCCGCCGGCTCGTCGTCCACGATCAGTACGCGCATGGTCTTGCGATGGGGATCAGGCGATGCGGGCCGGGTGCACCGTTGCAACCCGATTCTTCGGCCGGCGCCACGGTGCCGTGCACGAGGGGATGGCATCCGTCACGCGCCCCCACCCGCTCGATTCCTCGCGACCTCCCCCAATCCTGGGGGAGGTGCTTGTCTCGACCGGGCCCCGCCCCGGCGTGGCACTCGCCCGTGACGGACAGTCCGCGCAGGCGGACTTCGTGTAGTCGTTGCGGCGAATTCATTCGCTCTGCCCCGCCGGGACCTGCCATCCATCCAGGTCTCTGCTCCGTCCTGACAGAGCCGCCGCAATCGCTCACGATCCATCCGCCGTCCCCTCCACCGGCAGCTCCACCGTCACGCGGGCGCCGCGCGGCAGGCGGGTGACGATCAGCGACGCGCGGTCGCCGTAGAGGGTCGCGAGGCGCGCGCGCAGGTTGCCCAGGCCGGTGCCGTCCGCCGCGTCCGGCGCGAACCCGGCGCCGTCGTCCTCCACCTCCAGGCGCAGGCGCCCGTCCACGCGCGCGACGCCGATCCGCATCCGCCCGCCCTCCAATCGCCCGCCGATGCCGTGCTTGAGCGCGTTCTCCGCCAGCGGCTGCAGCGTCATGGGCGGAATGCGCAGCGGGAGCGTGTCCGGATCGATATCCCAATCCACCGAGAGCCGATCGCCGTAGCGCTCCTGCTCGATGGCCAGGTAGGCGCGCAGGTAGTCCGCCTCGTCTTCCACGGTGGATACGGTGGACCGCGAGCGGTCCAGGGTGCGGCGCAGGATGGCGGCCAGGTTCTCCGTGGTCGCCTCCGCCGCACGGGCATCCGTGCGGACGAGCGAGGCGATGGTGTTGAGCGCGTTGAACAGGAAGTGCGGGTTCATCTGCGCCTGCAGGGCGTGCAGGCGCGCGTCCGCCGCCTCCGCCTGCGCCCGCTCCGCCGCGGCCGCCTGCTCGCGGGCGTGCGCGTACAGGAAGCGGGTGGAATCGACGGTCAGCAGGGCGCTGAAGACGATCACCATCCCCATGGAGCCCAGGGCCGCCATGATGTACCAGCGGCGCAATGCCAGGGGCATGAGCATCGCGGCGCCCACCGTCGCCAGCACGGCGGACACCAGGGAGAGCACCGGCAGGGCCAGCAGCATCTCGTTCATCCGGCGGGGCCGCAGGCGCCACTTCCAGCGCATCTCCCAGCGGCCGTCCTGCGCCATGTTGAAGAGCGCGCCCGACCATCCCAGCAGCAGGCCGGAGAGCCCGCCGCACACGCCGCCCCACAGGTACGGCCCGCGAAAGGCCGCGACCGCGCCCTGCGCCAGGGTGATCCACGTGACCATCCCCACGAAGTAGGCGACGGACAGCACGCCCATCACGTGCGCGCTGCGGGGGGCACGCGCGAACGTGCCCCCCAGCGCCCCAAGGACGGAATCGGGACGCGCCTCGGTCACGGGAGGCGGCCCCGGGCCACCGTCCGCATGCCGTACGCCTGGATCTCCGTCGCCACCAGCCACCGCGGCTCCGCTTCGCTGATCCACATCACCTGCGTGAACGCGCCCGCCACCACCTGCACCCGAAAGGCGCGCACGGCGCCCAGCCCGGTCTGCACCGTCTCGACCGCGCCCACCTCCACCCGGTACGGCGCCACCGCGCGAACATAGGTCGTGTACACGGGGAGCGTCCAGGCGGCGCCCTCGGCCAGGGGCAGCGCGGCGATCACGGGGTAGAGCGCGGACGCGTCGTACACGGCGCCGGGCGTGGGCGTGTCCAGCGCCGCGTCCCCGCCGAACGTGGGCGGCATCTTGAGCGTCCCCGTCACCCGGCCGTCCGCGTAGCGCAGGGCGGACTCGATGCGGTTGCCGCCCATGTCCTGGAGGGCGGTGGATACGACGGGGGCCAGCGTCCCCGCCGCCATCTCGACCCGCACGCGCTGCGAAAAGACGGGCGTGACGGATGATTCCGTGAAGACGATGCGCCCGCCTTCCGCCGCGACCCGCATGGTATCCACCCCCGACGAGTCCGTGCCGACGGTCACGGCGTAGAGGATGCGGCCCATCGCGAGCTTCGACGGGTCCGGCGCGGGGGCGGCGGCCGCGGCGGGGCGGGCCGCCTGCGCCGTGCGGACGGGCGGCGCGGCGGCGAGCAGCGCCTCCATCTCCAGCACCTGCCCGTTGCGGATGACCGTCCGTACGTCCCGCGTGGCGCGGATGTCCGCCGCGGGGTTGCCGGCGACGACGATCACGTCCGCCGCCCGCCCCGCCGCCAGCACGCCCAGGTCGTCGCGGTCCAGGATGTCCGCCGCGCCGCCCGTGGCCGCGCGCAGGGCCTGCAGGGGCGTAAGGCCCGCGCCCACGAGCAGCTCCAGCTCCTGGTGCAGCGCGCCGCCGGGGGTGACGTAGGGGTTCGGCAGGTCGGAGCCGGCGCCCACGCGGCCGCCGAGGGCGGCAACACGGCGGGTGAGGTGCGCGGCGAACTGCTCGTGCACGTCGAACAGGTGCTTGAAGGACGCGGCCGAGGCGCCGCGGTTCCAGAACGCATGCACGTGCTCCGGCACGCGGTCCGCCAGGGGCACGCCGGCCAGCGACGGCCGCCGCTCCGACGCGTACTGGTGCGCCACGATGAGCGTGGGGACGATGTACGCGCGGTGGCGGACCACGGCGCGGGCCAGATGGTCCATCCGCGCGGAATCCAGCGGAAAGACCTCCGGGTCGCCGCCCATCTTGCGATACGCCTGCGCGAATCCGCTCGCGTGCTCAAAGCCCTGCACGCCCATCTCCATGGCCGTGAGCGCATCCACCGGGCTGTTCAGCAGGTCCGCCGTCACGGGCTTGCCCAGCCGCCGCGCCGCCGCCGACGCCGCGGCGACCTGCTCGGCGGAAAGGCCATTGTAGAGCTTGATGAAGTCCACCCCGCGCGCCGCGACGGAATCCACCGCGCGCACGACCGCGGGAACGTCGCGGGCCACGACGGCGCCGGGCCACGTCTGCCGTCCGTCGATGAGGGGGCCTGCGCGGAACAGCCGCGGCGAGGGCGCGGTGACGGCATCTAGGATGGCCAGGCCCTCGAACGTATTGTGCAGGTCGCGGACGGTGGTGACGCCAGCGGGGAGGAACATGGCCAGCATCCCCGGATCCCACACGTGCGCGTGCAGGTCGATGAGCCCGGGCAGGATGGTGCCGCCCGCCGCGTCGATCACCCGCGCGCCGGCGGGGATGCCGCACGCCGCCGCCGTGCCC
>DATING010000399.1:0-1764 GCA_035474555.1 Longimicrobium sp.
GTTCGGCGGGGCTCTTGTTCCCCTGGCTCCGCCGGCGGCGGAGGCCGTGGCCTCCAAGCCCCCCGAGCCTCCCGCCCGGCCCCCCGCGCCCGTGCCGCCCGCGGCGCTGGCGGACGTGTCCACGTCACTGTCCCCGCTGCCCGGTGCGCCCGCGCGCCCGGCGGCCCCCACGCGCACGGTGCTCACCGTGGGCGAGCTCACCCAGCAGATCAAGACGACGCTCGAGTCGCGCTTCCCCCGGGTGCTGGTGCGCGGCGAGGTGTCGGGCTTCCGGGGCGCCAACGCCCGCGGCCACCTGTACTTCACGCTCAAGGACGCGGAGGCGTCGATCGACGTGAAGATGTGGGCCTCGCAGGCGGCGCGGCTGCGCTTCCAGCTGCGCGACGGGCTCGCCGTGGTGGTCGAGGGCAGCGTGGATCTCTACGCGCCCTCGGGGCGCTACAGCCTCATCGCCTTCAAGCTGGAGCCGGAAGGGGAGGGGGCGCTGGCGCTCGCCTTCGAGCAGCTCAAGGCGCGGCTGGCCGCCGAGGGGCTCATTGGCGACAACCGCGTCCGGCCTCCCCGCCCGCTGCCCTTGCTGCCCCGGCGCATCGGCGTGGTGACGAGCCGCACCGGCGCGGCGCTGCAGGACTTCCTGCGCGTGTTGCACTCGCGCCACCCGCGCCTGTCCGTGCTGCTGTGCGACGCGCGCGTGCAGGGCGAGGGGTCCGCCGAGGAGGTGGCGCGCGGCATCGAGCGCCTGTCGCGCACGGACGTGGACGTCATCGTCGTCACGCGCGGCGGCGGTTCCAAGGAAGACCTCTGGACGTTCAACGAGGAGCGCGTGGCGCGCGCCATCTTCGCCTCGCCCGTGCCGGTGGTGTCCGCCATCGGGCATGAGATCGACTTCACCATCGCGGACTTCGTGGCGGACTGGCGCGCGCCCACCCCCAGCGCGGCGGCGGAGCGGCTCGCGCCGGTGCTGCAGGAGCTGGAGTACGGCCTGGCCACCTGGTCGGTGCGGCTGCGCAAGGCGGCCGAGCGCCGCGTCCTGGAGTTGCGCGGCGCCCTGATTGAGGCGCGCGGCGGTCTGGTGGATCCCCGCCGGCGCCTGTCCACCGAGCGGCTGCGGCTGGCGGACGCCGAGGAGGCGATGACGCGGCAGATGCGGCTGGTGCTCCGGCGGCACTGGGAGGATCTCCGGGCCCACACCGAGCACCTGCAACGCCAGCGGCCCCAGTCGCGGCTGGCCGAGCAGCGTGCGCGCCTGGTGCAGCTGTCCGCCCGGCTCAAGGACGCGCTGCGCGCGGACTTGGCGGGGCGCCGGGCCCGGGCGGCCCAGGCCCGCTTGCGCCTGGAGCGTGTCTCCCCGGCGGCGCGGGTGGCCGAGCTGCGCGCCCGGCTGGCCGATCACAAGGCCCGCCTGGTGGCCCAGGAAAAGGACGCGCTCGCCCACGCTCAGCGTCACTTCCAGGGGCTGGCGGGCCGGCTGGATGCCCTGAGTCCCCTCAAGGTCATGTCCCGCGGCTACGCCGTCGCCGTCCGGCGGCGCGACGGGGGGGTGGTGCGCTCCATCGCGGACGTCCAGCCCGGCGAGCTGCTCGGCATCAAGTTCGCCGGTGGCGGGGCGAAGACGCTCCAGGGATGCGAGGAAATCGAGGCCACCGTGACGGCCGTGAAGGGTCCGGTGGATTGCTAACGAACCCCCCTCAGGTCCCTCTGGAACCCGGAGAGAGCCTCCTCTATAGAGTCCGCCGGCTCTTTCTCTCGAGGTGGACACGCCGT